>JBDTCD010000152.1:0-18529 GCA_039923755.1 Terrimesophilobacter sp.
GAGCATCTGCAGGACTTTGCTCTCCGCACGGTCGCGTTCTTGCTGTGCAAGTTGTTCGGCGCGCTGCCGCTCCAGAAGATCGCGGTGCTGGTCCTGCAGGCCCCCCAGCTGGTCCCGGAGAGCAAGCGCTGTTGCCTGTACTGAGGCGAGTTCCGCGGCGAGCCGGCCCTGCGCGGCCTGCTCCGCCGCCCGCACTTCAGCGATGGCTGTTTCGTGACGAGCCTGGAGCACAACAGGGTCGTCACCGCCGACGGATGCGTGGCGCACTCGACCAACGAGCCAGCCGATGACGACACCGAGCACGAGCCCGAGCGCAATGCCGATGATGACAGCGAGAAGCGGATCCATTCCACCAGTGTGACAGTGGCGGGCGACAGAGCGCGTCTACGCGGCGTGTGACGTCAGCTGACGGCCCTCTTCACAAGCTCCCGGATGCGCGACTCGACCGCAGGGCTGAGGGCTGTGAGCGCGAATTCCGTGGCCCACAGGGAGCCATCATCCAGCATCGCCGCGTCACTGAATCCGAAGTTTGCGTACCTCGCCTTGAATTTGGATGCGGGTTTGAAGAAGCAGATCACTTTGCCGTCTTTTGCGTAGGCCGGCATTCCGTACCAGGTTTTTACGTCGAGTTCGGGCGCGATTGCCATGATGATCTCGTGCACCCGTTGTGCCAACTCACGATCCGGCGCTGGCATTTCGGCTATCTTCGCGAGCACTTCTGCGAGCCCGTCGGCTTTACTGCGCTCGGACTTCATCTCCGCCACCCGCGCCTTCATCGCCGCTTTCTCTTCGGCGGTGAAGCCCTCAGGTTTTCTGGCACTCTTCGACTGTGCTGCTGGCTTCTTCTCGGTCACAACTACCTCCACAGGATTCTCGCGAATGGATGCGAGCATACTCGCGCACGTCGAACATCGAGGTCGCGAAGCCAGGCGAGAGCGAGAGAGAGGGCCAGAGCCAGAGCCAGAGCCAGAGCCAGAGCCAGACGCCGACGCGGAGTTGGACGCAGAGGCAGGCTAGCCGAGCGCCATGCTGCGGCGCAGTTCGGATGTCGCAACTGCGGCGGGTCCGATCGCGCCCATCCGTTGGCTCGTAATCGTCGCGAGGTGACGGACGTCAACCGCATCGTGCCGGTTCGCTGCGTGGACGATGATCGCGGCGCACGCTTCCGCATCGGCCAGCGCATTGTGGTGGGCGAAGTCTTCGAAACCGGCGGCCATCGCTGCGACCGGCAGCCGGTACGAGTCGAGGTTGTAGGTGCGCCGAGCCACCTGGAGGCTGCACAGGTAACTGAAGTCGGGGCAGTCAACGAAACTGGCGGCGCACGCCGCGGTGATCACTCCCATGTCGAAGCCGGCATTGTGCGCCACGAGAATGTCTCCCGCGGCAAAGCCGACGAGGTCGGGCAGCTGCTCGCTCCAGAACGGTGCATCGTCGACATCCGGGGCCATGATCCCGTGGATGCGGGTGTTCCACTCGTTGAATGCGTCATATCCGAGTGGCGGGTGGATGAGCCAACCGGCGCTATCGACCACCTTGCCATCCCGCACCTTGACCATGCCGACCGAACACGCTGAAGCGCTGTGGGAGTTGGCTGTTTCGAAGTCGATCGCAGTGAAGTCGAGGCCCATCACCGCATCGTCTCACGCACGACTGACCTTCCGCTGCGCCACGCCCCAACATCGAGGAATCCTTGCAGGTTTTGCTCCCACCGTGAGCCGATACGCTTGAGTCCCGTGGCCCTTACTATCGCGATCGTCGGACTTCCCAACGTCGGCAAGTCGACCCTGTTCAACGCCCTGACCCACAATCAGGTGCTCGCCGCCAACTATCCGTTTGCCACGATCGAGCCCAACGTCGGCGTTGTGAACCTGCCGGATGCTCGTCTCAACGTGCTCGCAGGGATTTTCCGCAGCGAACGCATTCTTCCTGCACCCGTGTCGTTTGTCGACATCGCTGGCATTGTGAAGGGTGCGAGCGTGGGGGAGGGGCTCGGAAATAAGTTCCTCGCCAACATCCGCGAGGCCGACGCGATCGCGGTCGTCTCGCGCGGTTTCGCTGACCCGGATGTTGTGCACGTCGACGGCAAAGTTGATGCGGCATCCGACCTGGAGACGATCCATACCGAACTCGTGCTCGCGGACTTGCAGACTCTGGAGAAGGCGATCGAACGATACGAGAAGGAAGTGAAGACCAAGCGCACTGCCCCGGCGGTGCTGGAGACCGCAAAGGAGGCTGCCGAGTGGCTGAACACCGGCAAGCCACTTAGCGCCAGTTCAAAGATCGACGTCGCCTTGATTCGCGAACTCGGGTTGCTGACCGCCAAGCCAATCATTTACGTGTTCAACGTGGATGAATCAATCCTCGGCGACAGGGCTGCACTGGATTCGCTTGCAGCCCTCGTCGCACCGGCCAAAGCCGTGTTCCTCGATGCCAAACTCGAGAGTGAACTGATCGACCTTGATCCGGAGGATGCCGCAGAGCTCCTCGCCTCGACCGGCCAGTCCGAGAGCGGCCTGGACCAGCTCGCCCGCATCGGGTTCGACACACTGGGGCTGCAGACCTACCTCACCGCTGGCCCCAAGGAGTCGCGCGCCTGGACGATCCACAAGGGCTGGAAAGCTCCGCAGGCTGCTGGCGTCATCCACACCGACTTTGAAAAAGGCTTCATCAAGGCCGAGGTGATCTCCTTCGAGGATCTCGTGGCCACAGGCTCCGTGCACGAGGCCCGTGCCAAGGGCAAGGCCCGCATGGAGGGCAAGGACTACATTATGCAGGACGGCGACGTGGTGGAGTTCCGCTTCAACGTGTAAGGCGAAGCGTCGACGGGTTTCGGGGTTTCTGCTCAAATCAATGCAGCCTTTCGCTAACAATGCGCGTGTTAATACCGGTGCATTGTTGGGTTAGGGCGGCAGTGTTAACGTTCCTCGACGGACCACCCGAATCCCCTCCGGTAGCCTCGAAACACGTGCACACCCTGAGGAGCCCTCATGACCCGCGTTGCCGCTATTGACTGCGGAACGAATTCGATCCGCCTTCTGATCGCCGATCTTGACGGACGCGGCGGCATGCGCGATGTGGTGCGCGAACGCGAGCTGGTGCGCCTAGGGGAGGGCGTCGACCGCACCGGTTTCTTCGGTGACGCGGCGTTGGAGCGCACCATCGCCGCGACGCGAAGCTACGCCGAACTGATCCGAGAGCATGGAGCCGAACGCATCCGGTTCGTGGCGACATCGGCGACCCGGGATGCCGCCAACCGGGCTGAATTCACCGACGCGATTATGGCGATCCTGGGTGTGCCTGCCGAAGTCATCCCCGGCACCGAGGAGGCCGCGCTGTCGTTTCGCGGAGCGCTCACTGCGCTCCCGAGGTCGGATGCCAATGACTCGGCGGCCCGGCATCTCGTCATCGACCTTGGCGGCGGATCAACTGAGCTCGTGCTCGGCGCTACCGTCCCCGGCTCCGCGTATTCAATGGATGTCGGTTGCGTGCGCCTGACCGAGCGGCACGTGCACAACGACCCGTTGCTGAATTCCGAGATCGCCAGCATCCGAAGCGACGTCAACGCTGCACTGGACATGGCCTTTCGCACCGTCGAGGTATCCGCTTCAACAGAGGTCATCGGCGTCGCCGGCACGGTCACCACAATTACGGCGCACGCCCTGGGGCTCACCTCCTATGAGCCCGACGTCATCAGCGGCAGCCGCCTACCCCTTGTGGCGGTGCTGGAGGCCTGCGATGCGTTCAGCCGCATGACCCGTGCCGAACGGGCCGCGCTTCCCTATATGCATCCTGGCCGGGTCGATGTCATCGGAACGGGCGCAGTGATCTGGTCCACGATTCTGAAGCGGGTCGCGGATGCCACGGCCGGCGCAGGGTACCCCATCGAGTTCGTCACCACGAGCGAGCACGACATTCTCGACGGGGTCGCGTTGTCGCTTGGGTAGATCGACCACGCGCCATTTCGTTGACGACGCGCCCGATGCAACCGGCGCATCATCCACAGTGCAGCGCACCGTCAACCGATCGCGAGGCGGATCTCCGCAATATCACCCACGTCGAGCCCCTCCGCAGTCCGCAACACGTCCCTCAACGGCACGATGTAGCCTCCGTTCTTCGGGAACAGCGACGTTGTCAGCGTGGTAGAGCCCACCGTCACTGTCGCCGGAATCATGCCCCAGCCGTAGGTGACCATGGCTGACACGGAACGGATGTCGGAACACTGTTCGTCCGGAACCGTGACGAAGTGGAACGGGGCGGGCCCGCGCCAGTACCAGATCTCTCCGCTGAATCGCAGATCCACAGTGACCGCCATTCCCGATGTCGACAACCGCCAGTACTCTGGGCAGGTGCACAATGCAGGGTACCGCGGACAAGATCCGCAACAGGCCGCTTAATGATCACCCCACCGCTTCCCATCGAAACAGGCCGGCTGCTCCTGCGCCCCTTCATGGAGTCTGACGCGGCCCGGTACCAGTCGTACCGGAGCATGCCCGACACCGTGCGCTACATGTACCAGCATCCGATGACCATGGAGCAAGCCAGCGAACGGATGCCAAAGTACGCGCGGCTCGAGTTCGAGAATGACCATGATGTCTTCACCCTCGCGATCCAGCCGAAAGGTGCGACCGAACTGGCGGGCGAGATCCTCTTCAAACTCGAGAGTGTCCTCGCGAACCAAGGCGAGATCGGCTGGAGCCTGCATCCGGATTCGGTCGGCAACGGATACGTGACGGAGGCCGCCCAGGCATTCCTGCAGCTCGGGTTCGGGCACTTCGGATTTCATCGAGTCTTCGCGCGTATCGACACGGACAATGCCTCGTCGATTCGCGTTGCCGAACGTCTAGGGATGCGTCGCGAGGCGCACCTCATCGAGAATGACTTCTTCAATAGTCGTTGGGGCAGTGAAAACATATACGCGCTACTCGCCGCCGAGTTCGCACTGGCCTCTCACTAGGCGGGATGCCCGAGTTGGACCGGCGGACATCGTGATAGATGGGGTAGTGCATGACGTACGCCAACGACGGCTCCTGAGCCAAGTCGCTGGCGACTGCGCACACTGCCTGATGAGAATGCTGGCTGGCTAGGCCAGAGCGTCCGCATCCAGCGCGAACAAGTCATCCTTGCCTGCGGTTGCCGCGCCTTGCAGTGCAGCGGCCTGCGGTAGCAACTGCTCGGCGTAGAACCTCGCGAGCACGAGCTTGTCTTCCGCAAGCTTCTTGTCGCCCAGCTCGGCCGCAGCGAGTGCACCCTTTGCAAGCAACCAGCCACCGAGCGTCACTCCCCACATCCGAAGGTACGGCGAGGAGCCGGCCAGAATCGAGTTCGGGTCCTGAAGTCCGTGGCGCAGCATCCAGTTCGTCGTCTTGCCGAGCGCGTCGACGCTGGCGGCGAGATTCGTGCGGATGCTCGCGAAACCTTTGCCCGCCTTCGCAAGATCCTTGTCGATCGAGCCGATCTCCTTGATGTACTCGGTGAAGGAGGAGCCGCGGCGTACACCGAGTTTGCGGCCGACCAGGTCGGCGGCCTGAACGCCGTTCGTGCCCTCGTAGATTGCGGCGATTCGCACGTCGCGATAGTGCTGGGCGGCACCGGTTTCCTCGATGTAGCCCATGCCACCGTGAATCTGCAGGGCGATGGAGGTGAGTTCGTTGCCGAGATCCGTACCGAAGCTCTTGCAAATGGGGGTCAGGATGCCCACGATCTCGTCCGCGCGCTTCCGCACGTTCTCGTCAGGGTGGTTCGTGCTGATGTCAACGTTGGCCGAGTTCAGCAGGTGGATGTGGCGCGCTGCCTCAATGTAGGCCTTCTGGGTCATGAGCATGCGGC
This sequence comes from Terrimesophilobacter sp., assembly GCA_039923755.1. Lineage (GTDB taxonomy): Bacteria > Actinomycetota > Actinomycetes > Actinomycetales > Microbacteriaceae > Terrimesophilobacter. The sequence continues at coordinate 5,827 of JBDTCD010000152.1, forward strand.
GGACATCGGGGAACTCGATGATGGCCGAGTCCTTACCTTTCGCTCCGATCGCGAGACCCTGGCGGCGCTCCTGTGCGTAAGCGAGCGACTGCTGGTACGCGCGCTCCGCGACCGCAACTCCCTGCATGCCGACCGAGAGGCGGGCGCTGTTCATCATGACGAACATGATGCGCATTCCCTTGTTCTCTTCGCCGATCAGGTAGCCGGTGGCGCCTTCGTAGTTCATGACGCAGGTGGGGGAACCGTGGATGCCGAGCTTCTCTTCGATGGAGAGGCATTCGACGGCGTTGCGCTTGCCGAGCGAGCCGTCCTCGTTGATCATGACCTTCGGCACGATGAAGCAAGAGATGCCCTTGGTGCCTTCTGGAGCACCCGGGGTGCGCGCCAGCACGAGGTGCACAATCTGCTCGCTGAGGTCGTGCTCACCGAAGGTGATGAAGATTTTCTGACCGGTAATGGCGTAGGTACCATCATCGTTCTTGACCGCGCGAGTGGTGAGCGCCCCGACATCCGTACCGGCCTGCGGCTCGGTGAGATTCATGGTTCCAGCCCATTCGCCGGTCACCATCTTGGGAAGGAAGGTTCTTTTCTGCTCGTCACTGCCGTAGTTCAGGAGGGCCTCAATGGCGCCCTGAGTGAGGAGCGGGCACAGCGCGAACGCCATATTCGCGGAGAGCATCATCTCTTGCAGGATGAGGCCGATGGTGCGAGGGAACCCGCCACCACCGAATTCTTCGGGCAGCGGTACGCCGCCCCAGCCAGCTTCTACGTACGCGTTGTACGCCTTGATAAATCCGGGAGGGGTTGTGACGCTGCCGTCGGAATTTCGTTTCGCACCCACAGTGTCGCTTTCGCGGTTGGTGGGCGCGACCATCTGGGACATGAAATCGCCGGCCTCCGTGAGAATGTCGCGCACCGTATCTACATCGGCGTGTTCGAATCCCGGTAGCGCTGCAACGTCGGGGTATCCCACGACATGCTCAAGGGAGAACATCACGTCAGAAACTGGTGGCCGGTAATCGCTCATGTTTTCCAGCGTAGACCGGCTCGCTGTGGGACTCTAAGCAGTTGTCTGCAACCGCAATACCCGTGGCCATGTTTGCCGGTTTCGTTGTCGGTCGTCACGAAACAAACTACATGCGGCGAGCGTTCCTGCTTTAAGTGCGCAACCTCGCTGATGAGCGCAGGAGTAGCCTGTGCCTCGTGGCTGGCTCACTTGCGGCGAGAATGTTCCGTAATCGGCGCCTCATCCGCGCTCCCATAGGTCTGTACCGTGCCGGACTGGGTTGGATTTTCGGCCGTCGACTCGTCATGCTCGAGCACACCGGCCGCAACAGTGGCGCGGCGCGTTTCGTCGTCCTGGAAGTTGTCGCCAGGCAACGGCCGAACGAGGTGGTCATCGCCTCAGCGCTCGGCCGACAGGCGCAATGGTTCCAGAACCTGGTGGCTGAACCCCGCTGCCGTATTAGCACCGGGGTGAGGCGACGGGTGCCCGCCACTGCAGAGATTCTGGATGCGGATGCCGCAGCGGCGTTCCTCGTGACCTACCAGTCCGAACATCCAGCGTTGTGGAAGGAACTCGAAAAGCTTATGTCGTCGCTGCATGACGGCGATCCTGATTTCGAGCTTCCGCTTGTTCGTCTCACTCTCCATCCCGGGCAAGCCGACACTTAAGCACCGGCCGTCGGGTCCGGTACCGGCCCCGTTTCTGGCCGTGGCAACCACATTCGGCATCCGGTTGATAGGCTTGGTGTACAACCGAATATCGGGCCGCAACGCGATGCGGGAGAGCCGTCTGACCTCAAAGACGGCACCGAAGGAGCAAGCCTCCCCGCCAATCTCTCAGGTCACCAGTACCGCATCGAACTGGCCACTCTGGAGAGCGAATCGCCCCGCGATTCCGCCCAAGGTGAAAGCCGACGACAGTCGGTGAAACTCACAGGCCCAAGACAGAGGGGGAGTTCCACCGCTTAAGTGCCAGGAGAACTCGTGTCCGATAGTTCCACCACAGTAGGGGTCGCCGCCGAACGGCACTCGCCACTTCACCAGCTCCACGTCGACGGCGGTGCAAGCTTCACCGACTTCGCCGGATGGCAGATGCCGGTCAGCTACGGTTCCGATCTTGGCGAGCATCATGCCGTGCGCACTGCTGCAGGCATCTTCGACATCTCCCATATGGCGGAGATCGGTGTGGCCGGGCCACAGGCGGCCGAATTCCTCGACTACGCACTCGCGGGCACGATGTCCACGCTCGCACTTATGCAGGCGAAATACAGCCTCCTTCTCGACGACCATGCGGGCATCATCGATGACCTCATCGTGTACCACCCCGCGGACGGCGAATATCTCGTGGTCGCCAATGCCGGCAACCACGATGCGGCGCTCGCTGAGTTGACGGCGCGAGCATCCGGATTCGATGCGACCGTAACAGACCTCAGCGATGCGACCGCCTTGATCGCCGTTCAGGGTCCGCGAGCGCTCGAAATCCTTGAGGCTACCGACGGGCTCACCGTGATGGCTGGCCAACAGCCTTTCGCCGACCTCACGTACTACTGGTCGACGGGAGCCGCTTTCGGCGACGGGTCGGTGTTTGTTGCGCGCACCGGCTACACCGGCGAGGACGGATTCGAACTCTACGTGGATAAAGCGGATGCCGTGTCGCTCTGGCGTGCGCTGCTGGCCGCTGGTGAGCCCCTTGGCCTTGTCCCTGCTGGGCTGGCGAGCCGCGATACCCTCCGCCTCGAGGCAGGAATGCCGCTCTACGGCCACGAACTCGGGCGCGATATCCTGCCGGTACAGGCCGGCCTTGGCCGCGTAGTCCACTTCACCAAGGAAGGTGACTTCATCGGCCGCGCCGCTGCAGAAGCCGGCCCCCCTGAGGGTTCGCGCGTACTCGTTGGGCTCGTGTCAGAGGGGCGCCGGGCGGGCCGTGCAGGCTATGCAGTCCTCGCCGCTGACACCACAGTAGGCGCGGTGACGAGCGGCGCGCTCTCACCGACCCTCGGGTATCCGATCGCCATGGCGTTCGTCGACCCGCAGTATTCCGAGCCTGGCACGGTGCTCGACCTCGATGTGCGGGGAAGCCGAATCCCGGCGACAGTGACTGCGTTGCCCTTCTACAAGAGAGAGAAGAACTAAAGATGACCGACAAGACCGAGCGCAAATACACCGCCGAGCACGAGTGGCTCGACATCGACGGAACCACCGCCACCATCGGCATCACAGACTTTGCCGCCGATAAGCTCGGCGACGTTGTCTTCGTCGAACTTCCGACGGTGGGGGCGACCGTTCAGGCGGGCAAGGTCGTCGGCGAGATCGAGTCCACCAAGTCTGTCGGCGAACTGTTTGCGCCGGTCGATGGAACTGTCCTGGAAGCCAATTCGGCCGTGGTGGATACACCGGAACTGGTCAACGAGGACCCGTTCGGTGCGGGCTGGATGATCAAGCTGGACGTCGCAGACGCCTCCGTCTTCGAGTCGGCAGGCCTCATGGACTTCGACGCATACACGGCACTGGTAGGGGAGTGATGGCGACGACCTCGACTACACCGTTCGGCGAGTTTGCCTCGCGCCACATCGGTACTGGCCCCGATGCCCAGGCATCGATGTTGGAGGTTCTCGGCTATGACTCGGTTCCCGCCCTTCTGGCGGCGGCCGTGCCCGATTCGATCCAGCTGAAAGATGCCGCGTCGGTGCTTCCGCCGGCCGCGACTGAACGCGAGGCGCTCGCGGAACTGCGTGTATTCGCCGCGCACAACCGCCTGCACAGGGCCATGATCGGTCTCGGCTACTACGACACCGTCACTCCCGCCGTGATCAAACGCAACGTGCTTGAAAACCCAAGTTGGTACACGGCGTACACGCCGTACCAGCCTGAAATTTCTCAGGGCCGCCTTGAGGCGCTCATCAACTTCCAGACGATGGTCGCCGACCTGACTGGTCTTGACATCGCCAACTCCTCGATGCTCGACGAGTCGACCGCCGTGGTGGAGGGGATGCTGCTCGCTCGCCGCGCATCAAAGTCTGATTCGACCGTATTCGTCGTGGACGCGGATTCTTTTCCGCAGACTAAGGCCTTGTTGGCGCATCGCGCGGAGGCCGTGGGAATCGAGCTCGTCGAGTTCTCGTTCCTCGCTTCGGCCGATGGAACTGACACCCGCGCTAGCGACGATTCGGCAGCGTCGCATCCCTCAACTGAAGGGTTGCCAGATCACTTCGGAATCTTTATCCAGTACCCGGGTGCGTCCGGACGCGTGTGGGACCCGGCCGCCGCCATCGCCGCATCGCACGAGCGCGGTGCGCTTGCCGTCGTCGCAGCAGACCTGCTTGCTCTCACCCTTCTGAAGTCTCCCGGCGAGCTTGGTGCCGATGTTGCGGTCGGCACGACCCAGCGGTTTGGTGTGCCGATGGGATTCGGTGGACCGCACGCCGGCTATATGGCCGTGCGGTCAGGCCTTGAGCGCCAACTCCCCGGCCGTCTGGTCGGGGTCTCGAAGGATGCCGATGGTCACCCTGCGTACAGGCTCACGTTGCAGGCGCGCGAGCAGCACATCCGCCGTGAAAAGGCCACGTCGAACATCTGCACCGCCCAGGTTCTCCTCGCTGTCATGGCGGGAATGTACGCGGTGTACCACGGCCCATCGGGCCTCAAAAACATTGCCGAGCGGATCACGACGGCAACTCGTTTCCTCGCCGATGCGGCGACGGACGGTGGTCACACGATCGTCCACGGAAACTACTTCGACACCCTCACTTTGGAGACCGATCGCAGTGCGGACGGGTTGGTTCAGCGGGCGTACGACGCTGGATTCCTCTTCCACCGCCTCAACGACAGTGTTGTGCAATTCTCGGTCGACGAGACGACGAGCAGGGACGAATTGTTGACGCTAGCGATGCTCCTCGGTGCTGACCGCGCAACGCTGGACGGAACTTCACCTGGGCGCACCGACGTGGGCGGTTGGATTCCTGAGGGTCTCCTCCGAACGAGCGAATACCTGACCCATCCGGTGTTCAACACGCACCGCTCGGAGACGGGCATGATGCGGTACCTCAAATACCTCGCCGATAAGGACTACGCGCTGGATCGCGGCATGATCCCGCTCGGCTCCTGCACGATGAAGCTCAACGCGGCGACGGAAATGGAAGCGGTCTCCTGGCCGGAGTTCGCGGGGTTGCACCCGTTCGCGCCCGAGCAGGATGTCGAAGGCTACCTCGACCTCATCGGCCAGCTCGAAAGTTGGCTTGCAGATGTCACCGGTTACGACTCGGTCTCTCTGCAGCCGAACGCGGGAAGCCAGGGCGAACTGGCGGGACTGCTCGCGATTCGCGGGTACCACCGCTCGCGCGGAGACGATCAGCGCACGGTCTGCCTCATCCCCTCGAGCGCACACGGCACAAACGCCGCGAGCGCTGTTCTCGCCGGGATGCGGGTGGTCGTCGTTGAGTGCGATGCACTCGGCAATGTTGACCTCGGCGACCTGCGCGCCAAAATTCAGTCGAATGCAAACGAGTTGGCCGCGCTCATGGTCACCTATCCGTCGACACACGGCGTATACGAACAGGAGATCCGCGCGATCACCGATGCAGTGCATGATGCTGGCGGCCAGGTGTACATCGATGGTGCGAACCTCAATGCGCTGCTCGGCTATGCACGTTTCGGCGAGTTCGGCGGGGACGTTTCGCACCTCAACCTGCACAAAACGTTCTGCATCCCGCACGGCGGTGGTGGCCCCGGCGTCGGCCCGGTCGCCGCGAAATCGCACCTCGCTCCGTTCCTGCCGTCCCACCCGCTCGCCCAACGTGATCCTGGGCACAACCCGATCTCGGCAGCACCCTACGGCAGCCCGAGCATCCTGCCTATCACCTGGGCGTACATCCGGATGATGGGTGCCGAGGGATTGCGCGATGCGACGGGTGCCGCCGTTCTCGCTGCGAACTACCTCGCCGCGAGACTCCGTGAGCATTACCCGGTGCTGTACTCGGGTGAGAACGGCCTTGTCGCTCACGAGTGCATCTTGGATTTGCGTCCGCTCACGGAGGCGACAGGCGTTACGGTCGACGACGTCGCGAAGCGGCTCATCGACTACGGGTTCCACGCTCCGACGATGTCCTTCCCGGTCCCGGGCACGCTCATGATCGAGCCCACCGAGAGTGAAGATCTCGACGAGCTCGAGCGCTTCATCGCCGCGATGGTCGCGATCCGCGCTGAGGCAGATGCCGTAGGTGCCGGGGAACTCCCGGCAGACGACAACCCGCTTCACAATGCGCCGCACACCGCGAAGTCCGTGATTGTCGGCGTCTGGGATCATCCATACTCCCGTGAGCTTGCCGTCTACCCCGTGGCGTCACTCCTCCGGAACAAGTATTGGCCACCGATACGCAGGGTCGACCAGGCGTGGGGCGACCGAAACCTGTTCTGTGCGTGTCCTCCGCCGGAAGCGTTCGAATGACGTTTAAAGCCAACTGAAAGTGGTGGCTGCCCACGGGTAGCCGACGAATATTGCCGCGTCGATGATGAAATGCGCGATAACGAGAGGAAGTACGCGCCCGTAGCGGGTGTAGAGCCAGCCGAACAGGATGCCCATGGCGATGTTGCCGATGAAGGCGCCGAAACCCTGGTACAGGTGGTATGTGCCGCGCAACACGGCGGCACCCAGAATTATCGTCCAGCGCCCCCAGCCGAGCTTGCGAAGCCGGTTGAACAGGTAGCCGATGACGATCACTTCTTCCGTGATCCCGGAACGAGCCGCGGAGAGCAGGAGGATCGGTATCGTCCACCAGTGTTCGCTGAGGGCGGTCGGGATGACCTGCACGGTAATTCCGAGCGCACGGCCAACCAGGTAGAGGCCAATTCCGGGGATACCGATGATGAGAGCGAGGGCGAGCCCCGATCCGGCGTCCCGCACCGGCTGGCGGAAGTCGATGCCCAGCTTCGACAGGTGCGGTCTCGCCGCCTGCCACAGGAGAAAGGCGACGAGCGCGACGGGGACGAGGTCGAAGAAGATGGCGAGGAACTGGTAGATCAGATCGAAGATCTCGCGGTCGCTCAGCGGCGCATTGAGAGTCGCTGTCTGCTGCGACAGCGCGGTTTTCTGGGTAAGCCGGTTCACGATCGCCACCACCGAATAGACGGCGGATGCCCCGAGAGAGAGTCCGAGAACTATGAGGATTTCACTCCACAACCGACGCCGACCACGTGGTGGGGAGTCGGAGATTGCAGGATCAGTCACCCACGGCCCTCACCTTGCACGCCGGCGTGCCACCAGGCAGGAGGTAGCGGTATCGGGCGACAACGCGATACCCGAGATCCGCAGCGAGGGAGAACGGCACGGTGTCGAGCAGTACGCCGACGAAGCGCCACCCGAGGCGGGGCTGATGCCGCAGTATGACGGACACGGCGAGGTAGCCGCCGTACTGGTGGAGTGCACCATCACGATCGGTGGCGACGAGCCACACCCGCTCGGCCGCCTCATCCGGTGTGAGACCAAGGTCGTCGAGATTCGTCCACTGGAAGGGAATCGATGGAGGAGGCGAGGGAATAGTGCGTTCCAGCCATCGCACAGCACTCGTACAGAAGCCGCAATCACCGTCGAAGACGAGAATCGACTGATCGCGACGGAGTCGCCCTGAGGGTGGCACAATTCCGATATTACGCGTCCGTAGGCGCAGGTTTACCTCCCGGCCCCCCACCAGACTCGCGAATTCCTGCGTATTCCTTGCATAACGCGCAAGAATTCGCCGGACATCGCAAAAATGCCGTGTGTGCGTTACCACTGGGTAACGTTTACGCTTACAGTTTTGCCTGTGGAGTAGACCCTGCTTAGGGTTCTCTTTAACAAGCGATTCTGGATGCTAGGAATGTTCCAGGATCGTAATCCATCTTGCACAGGAGGAAAATTGAAATTCAGACGCATAGGAGCGCCCATCGCGGTTGCTGCCATTGCAGCTATGGCGATCACGGGTTGCACAACGACCACGCCGGCTCCGCCCGCAGCAACCGGCGGCACCATCACCGTAGCTGAGGTGAACGAGCTCACTTCGTTCAACTACAACACGCCGCAGGGTAACCTCGACATGAACTCAAAGCTCCAGGGTTACACCCGGTCGGGCTTCTTCTACCTCGACAACAAGCTCAACATCATTCCCGACAAGAGCTTCGGCACTGTCGAGAAGACCAGCGATGACCCGCTGACCGTCAAGTACACGCTCGCGAAGACCGCGACGTGGTCAGACGGTACGCCCATCACAGCTGATGACATGATGCTGGCGTGGGCAGTGCAGTCGGGCTTCTTCAACGACTCCACCACGGATGACAAGGGGACAGTCAAGTCCGGCACCACCTACTTCGACTATGCGGGCGACACCTCAGGCCTCGGCCTTGCGGACAAGCCCGTGATCGGCGACAACAACATGTCGATGACGCTGACGTACAGCAAGCCTTACGCTGACTGGCAGCTGGTCAACCCGATCGATGAGCCCGCGCACGTTGTTGCGGACAAGGCCGGAGTTGCGCTCAAGGATGTTCTCTCGGCCATGCAGACGATGCCCCGCGGTGACGCGGCCAAGCCTGCTGCTCCGAACGACGCGCTGAAGAAGTTCGCTGACTTCTGGAACACCGGATTCGACGCGACCAGCCTGCCGACGGACAAGAGCCTGTACCTGTCGTCCGCGGCAATGGTGCTCGACTCGTGGGTTCCGAAGCAGTCGATCACGCTCGTCAAGAACCCTGACTACAAGGGTGACCTGAAGCCGAAGGTGGACAAGATTGTCATCCGCTTCATCGGTGACGCTCAGGCGCAGGTGACTGCTCTTCAGAACGGTGAGGTTGACATCATCAACCCGCAGGCATCTGCCGACACGATCAAGTCGCTGAAGGCTCTGAAGAACGTGACCACGCTGACGGGCAACCAGTTCAGCTACGACCACCTCGACCTTTCGTTCAACACGAAGGTGTTCAAGGATGCGAACGTGCGTAAGGCATTCCTGATGACCGTGCCGCGCCAGCAGATCCTCGACGCCATCGTTACTCCGCAGAACCCGGATGCCAAGCTGGATGATTCCCAGCTGTTCTTCCCGGGAACCTCGGGGTATGACGCGTCGGTCAAGGTGAACGGTTCCTCCGCGTACGACAAGGTTGACATCGCAGGTGCAAAGGCCCTCCTGGCCGGCGCTACCCCCGAGGTCCGCGTGTTGTACAACACGAAGAACCCGAACCGTGTTGCTTCGTTCCAGGCCCTGCAGGCCTCGGCGCAGCAGGCCGGATTCAAGGTCATTGACGGTGGCGCCGAGAACTGGGGCTCACTCCTCGGAAGCGGCACTTACGACGTGGCGATCTTCGGATGGATCTCTTCGGGTGTCGGTGTTGCCGGCGTTCCGCAGATCTTCGGAAGCAAGGGTGGCGGTAACTACAACGGTTACGCCAACAGCCAAGTCGACACGCTGGCGGACCAACTCCAGGTGACCCTGGACAAGAAGGCCCAGGATGACATCCAGGTCAAGATCGACACGATGCTCTGGAGTGACAGCTACGGCGTTCCGCTGTTCGTTGCACCAGGTGTCATGGCGAACAGCAACAACGTCACCGGCGTTGTGTACTACCCCGGTCAGTCCGGTGTGGGCTGGAACTACTGGGAGTGGGCAAAGAAGTAATCTCCTGGCTCAGTCCTTCTCGGACTGACCCTGGATGAACTTCAGGGGCGGAGCGCCGGGACCATTGGTCCTGGCGCTCCGTTCCGTTCCACCAAACCTGTTCTATTCCACTTCCGAGCAACGTCGCCACAAGCGCTCACGCTCGGCTAAACTTCCCGCAGGCCCGCCACAGATGTCGGTCCGCGACAGTGAAAGCGTTCTTACATGGTGTCATTCATAGCGAGACGACTCGTCGTCTCGATTCTGCTGCTCCTCGGTGCGGCGTTCATTATGTACCAGCTCACCGCCCTGGCTGGTGATCCGCTGGAGGAGTTCTACCAAAGCCGCCTCCCGAACAAGGCACAGCTCATCGCGGCTCGTACCGAGGCGCTCCAACTGAATGTGCCCGCGCCGTTGAGATTCTTTCTCTGGCTAGGTGGGGCCGCGAAGTGCATCATCCCCTTCGCGAACCAGTGTGACCTGGGGCTCACGGCCCAGGGCCAGAAAGTCACAGACCTGCTTCCGCAGGCACTCGGATCGACACTTCAGCTCGTGACTGCTGCGACCGTCCTCGCCATCGTCGTCGGAATCACCCTCGGTATCGTCTCGGCACTTCGCCAGTACACGACGTTCGACTTCGTGATGACGTTCTTCTCTTTCCTCCTCTACTCGCTGCCTTCGTTCTGGGTGGGCATCCTGCTGAAGGAATACGTCGCGATCAACTTCAACAACTTCCTCGCCGATCCGCAGCTCGGACCGATCTGGATTACGGTGATCTCATTGGGCGCGGGCCTCATCTGGCTCGGCCTGATAGGGGGCGAGCCTCGACGAAAAGTCACGGTGTTCCTCGTCTCGGCACTCGCCACTGCCGTGGTTTTGATCTACTTCTCACTCACCAATTGGTTCCTTCACCCGAACCTCGGGCCGGTTTTGCTCTTGATCATGTCCGCAGGGATCGGCCTCGTCATGTCGGCACTGATGGCGGGCCTGAAGAATCGCCGGGCGCTGCTCACCGCGGGAATCCAAGTCGTCATCGTGATGATCTGCTACTTTGCGCTTCAGCCGCTGCTCAACATCTCGAGCATCTACACCCTCCTCATCCTCGGACTGATCACTCTCGCTATAGGCCTTGTTACCGGGTATCTCGTGGGGGGACCTGACCGTGGACTCAACATGCGGGTGGGCGCTTTCACCGCGGTACTCGGTGCCTCGCTCATTCTCGTAGACCGCATCATGCAATCCTGGACGACGTATCTCGGAAGCTCCGCAATCAACGGCAGGCCGATTGCGACGGTGGGTTCGCAGACACCCAATCTCGGCGGCGACATCTGGTTACAAGGGCTCGACTCGTTCACACACCTTTTACTTCCCACGCTCACGCTCATGCTTATTGGCTTTGCGGGGTATACGCGCTACGCGCGTGCGGGCATGCTTGACGTGCTCAACCAGGACTACATCCGCACGGCGCGAGCAAAGGGCATGCCTGAGCGCGTGGTGATTGTTCGACACGCGTTCCGCAACTCGCTTATTCCCATCGCCACGATCGTCGCCTCCGACTTCGGGGCTCTTGTCGGGGGTGCCATCATCACGGAACAGGTCTTCGCCTTCTCCGGTATGGGTGCGCTCTTCCAACGGGGAATCACGTTGCCCGACCCGAATCCAGTGATGGGGTACTTCGTCGTCATCGCCGTGATGGTCATCGTCTTCAACTTCATTGCCGACATGACCTACTCGGCTCTTGACCCGAGAGTGAGGACCCGCGGATGAGCATCATCAATGAAGGCGAACCGCTACCCGTCATGGATGCGGCTGAAGTTCGCAACATCACGGTAGGAAAGAGCCAGGGCAGGCTCATCATGGGCAGGTTCCTGCGCAACTGGGTGGCCATGACCTCTCTGGGCGTCTTCCTCGCGGTGATCGTCCTCTCCGTCACCTCGATCGGTGCATTTGGAATCCCCGGATGGTGGAAGTGGCAATACACCGACCTCATCCCCCTGCTCAACGGCGGGACTCCAACCCTGTCGCTCACTCCACAGTGGCTCGGCGGGGCAGGAATCCATCTCGGCGAGCATCCCTTCGGGCAGACGCTCATTGGTATCGATTACTTTTCGATGACGATGCGAGGAATCCAGAACTCGCTCATTGTGATGTTCATCATCGGAATACTGTGCGCCGTCATCGGTACTGTCGTGGGCGCTGTCGCCGGGTACTACCGAGGCTGGGTGGAGTCGCTGCTCATGCGTTTCACTGACCTTGTCATCATCATCCCGGTGATCGTTCTCGGTGCTGTCGTCGGAAAGATTGCAAGCGAGCACTTCAAGGGCCTCGGTGTCCTCGGACTCTCACTGGTTCTTGGACTCTTCCTGTGGACGGGCCTTGCGCGGCTCGTGCGCGGTGAGTTCCTCACCCTTCGTGAACGCGAGTATGTCGACGCCGCGCGTGTGTCGGGGGCTCGGGACGCGAGGATCATGTTCCGCCACATCCTCCCGAATGCCGTGGGCGTTGTGATCGTGTCCACCACGCTCATCATGGCCGCCGCCATCCTCCTGGAGACGGGACTGAGCTACCTGGGATTCGGCATCCGGAGCCCTGACGTCTCACTCGGCCTGATCATCAGCCAAAACCAGACCGCCTTCAGCACGAGGCCCTACCTGTTCATCTGGCCCGGCGTCTTCATCGTGATCATCGCCTTGACAGTGAACTTCATCGGTGACGGCCTTCGCGACGCATTCGACCCGCGTCAGCGCAAGTTCGTCGCACGCCGCATGAAGGAGTGGGAGACCACAAAGTGACTCGTCTAACCGAGTGCGAGCGCGAGAACGGTGCAGACCAACAGGCCAGCGCTGATCGCGATCGTCGCCACGTGCACGCGCCGGGGAATGAGGGTCTCATCTGCAGTGCCGATCGTGACTTTGTCTTCGGCAAGCAACTGGGCCCAACGTTGGCGAACAAGGTGTGCGGCGGCCCCCGAATCAGAGTTGGGAAGGTCGCCGGTGCGTACGCTTCCGTCGCTCCCCGTTGGAGCGGACAGCCCGCTCATATCGCGTTTGCTCAGAGCCGTGGCGAGTCTGCCCGGC
>JBDTCD010000153.1:0-10068 GCA_039923755.1 Terrimesophilobacter sp.
CGCCGGCGCGCACAACTGCGTAAACCACGTGGAACCCTCACTGTTGAAAGACTGTCCTGATTGAAGACGTTGGCGCAGAAAGCGGGCTTAGCCCAGCAGACGCCGAAGGTCAATACTACTGGATATCCTGGAGGTCGGTCAAACCTCGTCGATAAGGCCGGCGACCGGATGCTGTGCCGGGTGTTCGCGGAGCCAGATCCACAGCAGGATGCCGGCCAACACCGTCAGCGGAATGAGCGCAATTGCAGTACCCAAAGCTCCAAGAACAGCGTTCGACAGCGCCCAACCGAAATTGCTCGACACGGTCGACAGTAGCCCTGATGCCCACCCGAAAACCAACCCAGCCGACTCATTGAAGTTGCTGAACAGGCTGCCGATCGCCATGACGACAAAGACGGCCACCGCGCCCATGGCAGTGGCGAGCAGGGAACGCGTGATGACGTGGGCGAGACGGAGTTCAGCGGCAACAGGTGCGAGCAGCCAGAGGCTCAGAAACACGCCAATGACGAAAGGAAGTGATCCAAAGACGATCCCCCACACCACACCAAATGCGCCGCCGGATACCGACCCCTGGGCCATCATCAGGCCGCCGTAAAGAAGGGCGCTCAATATTTGCTGGATTACCTGCACGCCGAGCACGATGAGTGCCGCTGCCGCAGCGGCCAGCACTCCTCGCCTGCCGAACAGGCTGGCAAATCGTCGCATCCGGTTCACGCTCCTATACTGCCACCATGACCGTGCTCATCGACCAGCCTCTGTGGCCGGCGCACGGAATGCGATGGTCCCACGTCGTGAGCGACGAATCACTCGATGAGCTTCATGCCTTCGCCGAGAACACCGGACTCCCGCCGCGCTCGTTCGACCTGGACCACTACGACGCTCCCGCCCACCTGTATGACGAACTCATCGCTGCGGGGGCCGAGCCCGTCAGCAATCGAGACTTGGTGAAACGGCTCGAGGCAAGCGGGCTCCGCGTGTCACAGCGGGAACGGCGCGAACTCGATTAGTCGGCCGGGGTTACCACCCGACCGGAGCTCGACGCACGACGCGATCGGCGTGCTCCACTGGGCTTCTGCTCTGCCAGTTCGAGCTCAGGAAGTGAATCGAGCACGGAATCCAAAAGTTTCTCGGTGTCTTTCGCCGTGGCAGTTCGCTGGCTCCTGCTCAACTTTGGGGCCGGGAGGTCCAGCATGGCGACGATCGCCCCGTGTACCGTTTCTTTCGCCGGAGCGCCATCCTCGGCTGAGTGCGACTGGACGTCGACGGATGCCGCTACCGCGGCAGGCTCGGTTTCGGCCTGGTCGGGAAGCTCCACAACCGGCGTAATGGTGCTCGCGGCGATCTTCGCCAGTGCGTTCTTCACGTCCTCGGTGATCGCGTGCGTGCCGCCGTTGCCGGTTCCGCTCTTGGGGGCCGCCTGCTGGGTCCCCTTGCCTCGCGCGCGCTTGGGTTCTGGCTGAGGCGACTGGCGGTGCCTGGTGACCGGATCGTGGTGAACGATGATTCCCCGTCCAGTACACGCCTCACAGGCTTCACTGAACGATTCGAGAAGGCCGAGGCCGAGTTTCTTCCTCGTCATCTGAATGAGCCCCAGCGACGTCACCTCCGCCACCTGGTGCTTCGTCCGGTCGCGTCCGAGGCACTCGACCAGCCTTCGAAGCACGAGGTCACGATTGGATTCGAGCACCATATCGATGAAGTCGACGACGATGATGCCGCCGATGTCGCGCAACCTCAGCTGTCGAACGATCTCCTCCGCCGCCTCGAGGTTGTTCTTGGTGACGGTCTCTTCGAGGTTTCCGCCCGAACCGACGAACTTGCCGGTGTTGACATCGACGACAGTCATCGCCTCGGTGCGGTCGATGACGAGCGAACCTCCAGACGGAAGCCACACTTTGCGATCGAGTGCTTTCTCGATCTGCTCCGAAATTCGGAACTCGTCGAATGCGTCGGTGGTGCCCGCGTACCGTTCGACCCGGTCGGCGAGATCCGGAGCCACTGCGCTGAGGTAGCCCTGGATCGTGGCCATGGCATCGTCTCCCGAGACGACCAGTTTCTGGAAATCCTCATTGAAAACGTCGCGGATGATCTTCACGAGAAGGTCGGGCTCGCTGTGCAGCAGGGCAGGAGCCTGAGAGACTTCCACCGCGGTGCTGATCTCCGCCCACTGCGCGGTGAGCCGTGTCACATCGAGTGTGAGTTGTTCCTCTGTGGCTCCCTCGGCGGCCGTACGCACGATGACACCGACATTTTCCGGCAGCACCTCTTTGAGGATCTTTTTGAGTCGAGCGCGCTCTGTGTCCGGAAGCTTGCGGGAAATCCCGTTCATAGACCCGTTCGGCACGTACACGAGATAGCGCCCCGGAAGGGAAACCTGGCTCGTGAGGCGAGCACCCTTGTGACCGACGGGATCTTTGGTGACCTGAACGAGAACCTTGTCCCCCGGCTTTAGCGCAAGTTCGATGCGGCGCGCCTGCTGCTTGCCTTCGGCAGAATTCTCGGCTGCGGCATCCCAATCGACTTCACCCGAATACAGCACCGCGTTACGGCCACGACCAATGTCGACGAATGCGGCCTCCATACTGGGCAGCACGTTCTGGACGCGCCCGAGGTAAACATTCCCAATGAGCGAGGCTTCCTGCGATTTCGCGACGTAATGCTCAACGAGCACGCCATCTTCGAGCACGCCAATCTGGATGCGATCGTCCTTCGAGCGAACGACCATCGCACGGTCGACGCTTTCGCGACGTGCGAGGAACTCTGCTTCGGTGATCACCGGTCGGCGACGGCCAGCATCCCTGCCGTCACGGCGACGCTGCTTCTTCGCTTCGAGCCTCGTCGAGCCTTTGACCCGCTGCGGTTCATTACTCGGCGCGGCCTGCTGTCGTGGCTGGCGCACCTTGACAACGGTGTTGGGCTGATTCGCGTCGGTATCGCCTTCTTCGCCCGAGCGACGGCGCGTGCGACGCCGCACCGTCGTCGACTCCTCATCGTCTTCTCCGGAACGGGCATGCTGGCGTTCCGGCATAGGCGGGAGGTCAGGTGCCTGGAACAGAGGCGAGAGTGGCGACACGGGCGAGATGACGGGAACCTTGGGCTCGGTCCGGGAAATTGTGCGAGCCTCCGTTGGCAACTTCTGGGAGGAGTCTGCATCTGACACGGGCTTTTCCGATGCAGCATGTGCGGCAGATTTCGCGGCTATTGATTCCTTGGATGCTGTGCGTCTGGCCGGCGCACGACGTACGGGATCCTTGGTGACGGCAGAGTCCGGATCGGACGTCGTCGACTCGTTTGTGACCGGTTCTACCGGCGCAGGGGCGGGAACGCCGGACTCGGCATCCGGCGCGTTTCTGGCCTTCCGGCCGCCGAAGACGCGGGACTTTTTCTTGTTGTTTTCGTTTGTCTCCACCATTGCTGGTGCACTCCTAGTGCCCGGTGCGGGAAACCGCGCCACCCCGCCGGGTAATTCTCTCGTGTGGCACCGGCCCTGGCCGACCACCACTAATCCTTTGCGTTTTCACGCTTTCTGTTGCGTATCGCCACGCGATCCGCCGTTGCCCGGTTCAGAGACCGGGAAGCTTGTCCTGGTCATTCCGAGCGCGGCCCGGATGACTGGTGCCATTATCGCATGCATTCCCGGCAAACCCGATTTGGGCGCATGCGATAATCGCAAGTGTGAGCATGACTTCGCCAACACACCCTCCACGTCTTCTTGCTGGTTTCCTCATCATCGCGGGGTTTATTGGCGTTTATGCCTCGTGGGAGCTGACGATGGCGAAGTTCCAGACGCTCACGAATCCCAACTCAAGTCTTGGCTGTGACTTCAGCGTCCTCGTGCAGTGCGGGAAGAATCTCGAGTCCTGGCAGGGTTCTCTATTCGGTTTCCCGAACCCGATCCTTGGGCTGTGTGGGTTTGTTGCTCCGATCGCCGTGGGAGTCGGCCTCTTCGCCGGCGCACGATTCGCACGGTGGTTCTGGATTCTGTTCAACATCGGCGTTGCCGGCGCACTCGCCTTTGTGAGTTGGCTGATCTTCGAGAGCATCTTCGAACTGGCCACACTCTGCCCGTGGTGCATGGTCGTGTGGAGCGTAACGATCCCCTTGTTCTGGGCCGTCACGTTGTTTAATCTGTCGACCGGGCACATTCGGGTTCCGGCGAGTGCACAGAAGTTCTTTGCCGCAGCATACGGCTGGGTGCCGTTCATCACTCTCGCGAGTTACCTCGTGGTTGCCGGGATCGCCCAGGTCCGGCTGGACGTGATCAACTCACTGTTCTAACTCGGCCATATCAGCGACACGCAAGAGGATCAGGTGAACCACAGAGCAAGTTCGCGGGCCGCGGATCCCGGAGAGTCCGACCCGTGGACGAGGTTCTGCTGCACGGTGAGTCCCCAGTCGCGAGCCAGATCCCCGCGAATGGTGCCGGGCGCCGCCGTGGTCGGGTCCGTCGTGCCTGCGAGCATCCGGAACCCCTCGATGACGCGATTTCCGGCTACCCGCATAGCCACAACAGGGCCACTCTCCATGAACTCAACGAGAGGCTCATAGAACGGCTTACCCAGGTGTTCCTCGTAATGTTTCGCCAGCAGATCGCGGTCGGCCTGCATGAGTCGGATGTCGACCAACTGGTATCCCTTCGCTTCGATGCGACGCAGGATCTCGCCGGTGAGGCTGCGCGCCACACCATCCGGCTTCACAAGGATGAGGGTCTCTTCAACGGGGTCGTTCACGGTGCCTCCCTGGCAAAGTTGTCGGTGGTCGGAGAATGTGTGCGGTCCAGTCGACGCGCGGTGATGACACAGTAGACCCATAGCGCAGCGAACCCTGCACCAACAAAGTACATGAGGGTCATGATGATTCCGATGGCGATGAGCGCGGCCTGCAGAATCCATCCGAGCCACACGCCGGCTGGGTAGCGCACGAGCCACGCTGCGAGGAGAAACAGGATGAAGAGCGCTGCGCCGCCACCAAACACGAGCGCCGGCGCGAGCACCCGCAAACCGAACGCGGTGATCGTGACGAAGAACATCAGGGCAGCTTCCAGTCCGAGCACAATGGACAGTAGCGATTCTCTCGCCGTGCGAGCCCGACGAACACGGGGCGATGGTTGCGTCATCGCTTCCAGCCCTGGACGGTGGCGAGTTCGATGGCTTCGCCGATGAGCGTAATCGAACCGGTGATGAGAACTCCACGCCCTGGCGCCTCAGAAGCCCACTGACGGGCGCTGGCGATCGCCACATCGAGGGTGTCGAATTGGGTCGTCGCGGCTTCGTGAGCCGTGTCACCGACGAGAGACGCGAGATCGTCGACGTGGATTGCCCTGTCTGAGTGCGACCGAGTCACGTGAAAACGGTCGGCGATCGGAGCGAGCGCCTCCACGATGCCTCTGGCATCCTTATCCTCGAGAACTCCCAGCACGATGGTGAGTTCTGCGAAGGTGAAATACGACCGGATGGCCGCGGCCAGTGCCACGGCACCGTGCGGATTGTGCGCCGCGTCGATGAGCACTGTCGGCTCGACGCCGAGAATCTGAAGGCGACCGGGAGAGGTCGCGGTCGCCAAACCCTCTGCGAGCACATCATGATCGAGGGGCTGCGACCCACCACCGAGGAATGACTCGACCGCGGCGATGGCCACGGTTGCATTGATCGCTTGATGATCTCCAAAGAGCGGAAGGAACAGGTCTGCATAGCGGCCGGCCAGTCCTCTGACCGAGATGACCTGGCCACCAACGGCGATCGTGGTCGACTCGAGAGCGAAACCTTCCCCTTCGAATGCGAGGGTCGACTCGGTGAGTTCGGCTGCACGCTCGATGGCCGTCATCGCCTCCGGCACCTGCTTCGCTGACACGACACGGGCGGCAGGCTTGATGATGCCTGCCTTCGTTGTCGCGATGGCGGCAATCGTGCTCCCAAGCCGATGCATGTGGTCGAGGGCGATCGGAGTGAATACGGCAACCTGGCCGTCCGCGATATTGGTTGAATCCCACTCACCACCCATTCCCACTTCGAGGACAACGACGTCAACGGGGGCATCCGCGAAGCAGGCGAAAGCCAGAACAGTGAGCGCCTCGAAGAATGTCACCGGCAACTCGCCTACCGCCTCGAGCTCGGCATCCACCATCGCAACATAAGGCCGGATGTCGTTCCAGTTTGCGGCGAGAGCCTCATTGCCGATCGCGTGGCCGTCGATGACGATGCGTTCGTTCATCCGGACCAGATGGGGGCTCGTCAGCAGGCCGGTGCGAAGGCCATGTGCGCGAAGAATGCTCTCCGCGAGCCGGCTCGTGGAAGTCTTGCCGTTTGTTCCCGTGATGTGGATGATCGGATACGCGCGCTGGGGATCGCCGAGCAACTCGGCAACCCGGCGAGTGGGCCCGAGCCTCGGTTGGGGGTTGGCTTCACCGACCCTGGAGAGGAGATCGGCGTAGACGCGATCAGCCTGCATCTGGAACAGGGCATTGTTGCCAATTTCCGGATCCTCTTCGTCGCGTTTCTTAGACATCGATTCCCCTGTCCTGGCGGTTCAGTTCGACGAGTATGTCGCCGACATTCGCATACTGGCCCGCAGCCACCGTGGCCCGGAACGCATCACCCGTCCCGTAGGCGGCAGCGAGCGCTTCCAGACCGGGATATTTGCCGTCGAACGACTCCGCCGAGCGTACCTCGACTCGGGGAGCAAGCGTCTCATCCGAAATCATCCCCGCGAAGCCTTCCACGGCCACAGCCTCCGGTGCTGACGAGAAATACAACCTGAGATCTATTCGATCGCTCACGTTGAGCCCCGCTGAGCGGCGCGAATCCTGCACAGCACGGATGACATCGCGTGCTAGTCCTTCCGCTTCCAGCTCGGGTGTCGTCACGGTGTCGAGGATGACGAACCCCTTCGTGTCGAGGAATGCCACGGCGTTCGCAGGATCTGCTGATTCGAGCACAAGCTCATACTCGCCATCGTGAAGTTCGGTGCCTCCCGCCGTCACGGTCGAACCCTCGGTTGCCCAGTTCCCTGCTTTAGCCGCCTGAATGACGCGCTGGACGTCTTTGCCCACCCGCGGGCCGAGCGCCCTGGCGTTGACCGACAACCGCCTTGTGATGCCGAAGTCATCGAGGCTGTCTTCTGTGAGCGGGGCGAACGTGACGTTCTTCACGTTCAGTTCGTCCTTCAGGATGTCGCTGAACTCGTTGAGCCCTTCACCGTCACCGACGATTGTCAGAGTGGCAAGAGGAAGCCGAACGCGGCGCCCCGTGGACTTTCGCAGCGCGAGGCCAGCGGAGGCGATCTCGCGCACGCGGTCCATGGCCAGGACCAGCTCGTCGTCGGCGGGGAAGTCTGCCGCATTCGGCCACTCTTCGAGGTGAACGCTGCGGCGCCCGGTGATCCCCTTCCACACGGTCTCCGCCACGAGCGGGATGAGTGGGGCGGCGATACGGGTGAGCGTTTCGAGCACCGTGTACAGCGTGTCGAACGAGTCGCGCCACTGGGCAGAACCGTCGTCGCCCGACCAGAACCGGTCGCGACTGCGGCGAACATACCAGTTGGTCAAAACGTCGGCGAAGTCACGGAGCTTTGCCGCGGCCAGTGGTGAATCAAGCGCCTCCAGATCAAGCGTCACCTCCTCGATCAACTGCCGAGTCTTCGCGAGCAGGTAACGGTCCAGAATGTTCGTTGAGTCCGTGCGCCATGTCGCCTCATAATTTTCTGCGTTCGCATACAAGGCGAAGAAGTAATAGGTGTTCCACAGCGGCAGCAGAAACTCCCGCACTCCTCCCCGGATGCCCTCCTCCGTCACGACGATGTTGCCACCGCGGATCACGGATGATGACATGAGGAACCAGCGCATCGCATCCGCGCCGTCCCGGTCGAACACTTCGGAGACATCCGGGTAATTGCGCAGGCTCTTCGACATCTTTTGACCGTCGCTGCCAAGCACGATCCCGTGGCTCAAGACGTTGCGGAACGCCGGACGGTTGAAGATGGCGGTCGACAACACGTGCATGACGTAGAACCAGCCGCGAGTCTGACCGATGTACTCGACTATGAAGTCGGCAGGGTTGTGAGTGGCAAACCAGTCCTTGTTCTCGAACGGATAATGCACTTGCGCGAACGGCATCGACCCCGAGTCGAACCAGACATCAAGCACATCCTCAATGCGTCGCATAGTGGAAGAGCCACTCGGGTCGTCCGGGTTCGGCCGGGTGAGGTCATCGATGAATGGGCGGTGCAGGTCGGGCTCTCCCGCAGAATTCAGCGGCATCCGCCCGAAATCACGCTCAAGCTCGGCGAGTGACCCATACACATCAATGCGCGGGTACTCGGCGTTGTCGCTCTTCCAGATCGGGATTGGCGAGCCCCAGTAACGGTTGCGGGAGATCGACCAATCGCGCGCGTTGGAAAGCCATTTGCCAAACTGGCCATCCTTGACGTTCTCCGGCACCCAGTTGATGTCCTGGTTGAGTTCGCCCATGCGGTCGCGAAACTCGGGCACCTTCACGAACCAACTCGACACTGCCTTGTAGATGAGGGGGTTCCGGCATCGCCAGCAGTGCGGATAGCTGTGCTCGTAGCTGGCAACCTTGAAAAGGCGTCCCATAGCGCGCATTTGCTGCGTGAGCGGTTTATTCGCATCGAACACCTGGAGGCCTACGACGCCCTCGATGTCGGGCAGGAATCGGCCGCCGTCATCGACCGAAAGGATGACCGGGATTCCTGCCGCGGCACACACGATCTGGTCATCCTCGCCGTATGCGGGTGCCTGATGCACGATGCCGGTTCCCTCACCGGTCTCGACGTACTCCGCGACCAGGATCTGCCACGCGTTCTGTGTTCCGTACTTCTCGGCATCGGCGTAAAAGTCCCACAAACGCTCATACCGAATGCCGGCGAGTGCCCTACCGTGCACGGTGCGTTCGATCGCGGCCTGCGCCGTTTCGGCGGAATCGTATCCGAGCTCTTTTGCATAGGCGGCGATCGTGTCGGCCGCCATGAGATAGCGCGCCGAACCACCCGCGGCGGGGATCACGGCGTACTCGATACCGGGGCCGACTGCCAGGGCAAGGTTCGTCGGCAGGGTCCACGGCGTTGTCGTCCACGCGAGGGCGTTGACTCCCGCAATTCCGAGGGCCTCCGCTTTTTCGCCGGTGAGCGGGAACGTCACCGTGACGGACTGGTCCTGGCGCATCTTGTAGACGTCGTCGTCCATCCGCAATTCGTGATTGGAAAGAGGTGTCTGATCGCGCCAGCAGTACGGCAGGACGCGGTAACCCTCGTAGGCGAGGTCCTTATCGTAAAGCTGTTTGAAACCCCAGATGACCGACTCCATGAACGTCACGTCTAGGGTTTTGTAATCGTTCTCGAAGTCGACCCACCGCGCCATCCGCGTGACGTACTCTTCCCATTCCTTCGTGTACTTCAGAACAGAGTCCCGCGCAGCCTGGTTGAAGGCCGCAATACCCATCTCCTCGATCTGGCTCTTGTCGGTAATACCGAGCTGGCGCTCGGCCTCAAGCTCAGCCGGGAGTCCATGGGTGTCCCAGCCGAACCGCCGGTGCACTTGCTTGCCGCGCATGGTCTGGAAGCGCGGAAAGAGGTCCTTCGCGTAGCCGGTAAGGAGGTGGCCGTAGTGCGGAAGTCCGTTCGCAAAGGGCGGACCGTCGTAGAAGACCCATTCTGGCGCACCCTCGCGTTGCGCAACGGAAGCACGGAAGGTGTCATCCTTTCCCCAGAACGCGAGGATGCGCTCTTCGAGCTCAGGAAAACGCGGGCTCGGATTGAGCGGCTCGGCGCCGGTAGCTTCGGCGCCAGCGCTGTCGGTGCCGTCATGGCGTGCGCTGTCGCCGTGTGCGGAAAGCGGATAGGTCATCAGTGTCATTCCTCGTGTCATCGTCAACACGAGGACGACGGATGCCGCGGTACCACCTCGCTTGCCATCCCGATCAGGCTGGGAATGGCCGCTCATTGAGGACGATGACGGGCCCAACCGTTCGGATCTACTGGGCGCTTGCACGCTGTTCTACCGAAGGCTCCCCGGTGATCGCCGGATCAAAGCCTCTGCTGCAAGGATACCGCCCC
>JBDTCD010000154.1:0-7094 GCA_039923755.1 Terrimesophilobacter sp.
TCAGCGTGTGCCCTTCCGCGGCCTCCGCCGGTGACGACTTCGTCTCGCGAGTGCTCGCGGTAGTTGAGTCCATTCCGGATGGCCAGGTTATGACCTACGGAGACGTGGCGGCCGCAATTGGCTCTCGCGCGGCCCGCGCGGTTGGCCAAGTTATGGCGCGCTACGGCGACGGGATGCCCTGGTGGCGCGTGATCCGCTCGAGCGGGTCATCCTTTCGGTACCAAAAGACCTGCTTACCGAGTTGGTGGACCGTGAGTTGGGGCCACTTGTTGCGGCGGACAAGGCGAATGGTTCCGAACTGTGCAGCACTCTCGAGATGTTCCTCGGCACCGGGAATGCGGCGGACGCCTCGCGGCGGCTCTTCATTCACTACAACACCATGAAGCACAGGATGTCGCGGATTAGTGAACTCATTACCACCGATCTCCATGATCCACGTGCTCGGCTTCGACTGTCTTTTGCCCTCGAAGCGGGGAAGCTACTTGCGGTCACTGCTCGCTAGACTTAGGCGTTGTGGCCGCCGACTCGACGTACCCCGTGAGCTCTCGGATCTTCACCGTGCCCAACGTCCTGAGCTTCATCCGACTGGCACTCGTACCGGTCTTCCTCGTGCTCGTGATCATGGGCTACGACGTTCTCGCTCTCGTCGTTCTGGTGGTGTCGAGCATCACAGATTTTCTCGACGGTGTGCTTGCGCGTCGGCTCAACCAGGTGTCGCGCCTTGGTCAGCTCCTCGACCCGGCGGCCGATCGGCTCTTCATCTTTGCGACGCTGATCGGGCTTGCGTTGCGCGGAATAGTGCCGTGGTGGCTTGTCACGATCATTGTTGGACGCGACGTACTGCTCCTCATGTTGGGGATCACGCTCGCCAATTTCGGTTACGGCCCGCTTCCGGTTCACCATCTCGGAAAAATCGCCACCTTCTGCCTGTTCTACGCGCTACCGATTCTCATGATTGGGCAGGCGTTCCCTGCCGCGGCCTTCATCAGCGCTCCGGTGGGCTGGGCATTCGCAATCTGGGGAGCGTTCCTCTATTGGTGGGCCGGTGTCATCTACATCATTGAGACCCTTCGTGTTGTCAAAATTCCCCGGGTAGCCGAGCGTTCCGAATCCGATACTGTAGAGGGCTAAGGAGGATGAGGATGGTCACGCCGCACAATGAAGGTCACCCCACCCCCGAAGGGCGACGACCAGACGATACGACCGCGCATTTCGGTCAGGACTTCGAAGCCCAGATCGCTGCGCTTGATGGGGAACTCACCGTCGAGGAGCAGGGCGCAATTTCCGCGCTGCCCTCGGCATCAGCCCTGCTTATCGTGCGCCGCGGGCCGAATGTCGGCGCCCGTTTTCTCCTCGACTCTGACGTCACCACGGCAGGCCGGCACCCGGACGCAGACATTTTTCTCGACGACGTCACGGTATCCAGACGCCACACCGAGTTCCTGCGTCACGGCAGCGTGTTCGAGTTGAAGGACCTCGGCTCACTCAACGGTACGTACTTCGACGGTGTCCGCATCGAGAATGCATTGCTCTCCGATGGCGCGGAAGTGCAAATCGGTAAATTCCGACTTACCTTCTACGCTTCCCGCGCGGACCTGGCCCCAGCGGCCAACCGGTAGTGGCGGCGTCATTCGCTCAGGCAAGGAAGCCGGGCACGCAGGGACTCTTGAGCATTGGACAGGTGCTCGCCCGTTTCCGACCCGAGTTCCCTGACCTCACGCCATCCAAACTGCGCTTCCTCGAGGAGCGGCAGTTGATTAGCCCGGCTCGGACAGAATCCGGCTACCGTAAGTTCTCGCCAGCCGACATGGATCGGTTGCGCTTCGTGCTGACCATGCAGCGGGAACACTACCTGCCTCTGAAAGTCATCCGCGGCTACCTCAACGAGTTGGATGCTGGTCGCCAACCTGAGTTGCCCGGTGCGGCCACGGGTCCGATTCCCACGATCCTTCCCACCGAGCGCCGTTACCAGCGCGATGAATTGATTCGCGAGGCCAACGCCACTCCGCAACTTCTCAATGACGCGGTCTCTGCATCACTTATTGTTCCGGCCGAGAATTTTGGAGAGCCAGTGCTCGCTGTCCTGCGGTCACTTGTTGAGCTGCAACGTTCGGGGATCGAACCGCGGCATCTCCGCGGTTTCCGGGCATCCGCAGAACGGGAGCTTGGTCTCATCGAGAGTGCGCTCATTCCGGTATCGCGACGCAAGGACGCGTCCAGCAGGGCGCAGGCGAGCGAGCTCGCGCGCGATATCGCGGGCCAGTTGGAAATTGTGCGAAGCAGTTTAATCCGCTCTGCACTCTCCCGACTGGACTGAATTGCCGGGGTGGACGGTGCCTATTCCGCGGTAGGCTTCAGGTTCAGTGTTGCCGACACGCCGAGCGAGTTCCTTCGGATGTCATTGCCTCTGGTCGGACCCGTGGGTACCGTGGAGGCTGCGGACGTTAATCGTCGACAGCACGCATGGAAGGCAACCCAATGAGTGAACCACGCAGTATCAACGAGGATTCGCGCTACGACCTCGGCTTGCTGTTCACCGACGGCCTCCCCAATCTGGACGACTCGTCCGGTTACCGCGGAGCGATTGCGGCCCGGGCCGCAGGCATCAGTTATCGCCAACTCGACTATTGGGCACGCACCGAACTCGTAGAACCAACTGTGCGCGGTGCGGCCGGTTCGGGTTCCCAACGTCTCTACGGGTTCCGCGACATCCTCGTGCTCAAACTCGTCAAACGACTTCTCGATACCGGGATCTCCCTGCAGCAGATCCGGACTGCGGTCAACCAGCTTCGCGAAGCAGGGGTGAACGATCTCGCCCAGACGACTCTCATGAGTGATGGTGCGAGCGTCTATCTCTGCACCAATAATGACGAGGTCATTGACCTGGTCAGCCGAGGGCAGGGTGTGTTCGGAATCGCGGTCGGCAAGGTTCTCCGTGAGGTTGAGTCGAGCCTCATTGAACTTGACACCGTCGCCGGCGCCGATCCGTCTGACGAACTGGCGGCACGTCGGGCAACCAAGGCGTCTTAGTCTCGCCGAGGCCTAACCCGGGAGATCACTCGAATGAGAACGGATTGGTCGCTGGCGGCAGCAGGGTAGGTTGCTGAGATGCTGGCGGGGGCGGAAACGCCGACGGCAGTTGCGGTTGGGCAGGCGGTTGCATAGGCGGTTGCAAGGGCTGCTGATGCCGTGGCGCTGGTGGCGGCGGCGCTGACTCCTGTGGCACCTGCTCCTGTGCTGCTGGCGGCTGCTGTGCCTGCGGCTGCTGTGGCGCTGGTTGCTGTGCTGCTGGCGGCTGCTGTTGTGTGGAGGGCTGGGGCGTCACCGGGTGCGCCTGGTCGTACGGCACACCGCCCACGGGAATACGGCCAGCACGGATCACGCGGTCCAGCAGCTGGTCGAAGTAGTGCGCCATTTCCTCCGCACTCTCACCTGGCCACACGTGCAAGGGCTTGGCAGCCCCCTGGGCCTGTTGGAGAGACGTACGCTCGGGAAGCTGCGGGCTCAGTACGAGTGGCCCAAACATGTCTCGAAGTTCCTTGATCCGAAACTGGTGCTCAAGTGACTGGATCTTCGCGCGGTTCACAATGATGCCGAGTGGTTGAAGCCTGGGGGAGAGGCCACGCCTGATTTCCTCGACCGCGCGCAGTGCCCGGTCAGCGGCGGCCACCGAAAACAGCCCAGGTTCCGTCACGATGGTGACGCGGTCACTCGCAGCCCAGGCGGTCCTCGTCAACGCATTGAGGGACGGCGCAGAGTCGATAAGAACGAGATCGTAGTCGGCCTCGAGATGGGCGAGAGCTTCCTCAAGCTTCCAGATGTCCCGGATGCTCGGGTGCGGTCCATCGAAGTTGATAGCCGATGGGCTACCGATCATCACATCGATCTTGCCTGGCCGCCCGCGGGTCCATCCGCTGGGTGTGATGGCCGCGCGCACGATTTTCTCCTTGGGCGACGCGAGAACGTCAGCGATATTCAAATGCCCCTGAATGCTGATATCCATTCCGGTAGAGACATCGGCTTGGGGGTCCAGATCGACCACGAGCGTCCGCACGCCACGAGCGAAGGCGGCGGAGGCCAACCCCAGCGTGACTGTGGTCTTTCCGACCCCGCCTTTGAGAGAACTGACGCTGAGTACATGCACGAGTAACGACGATACCTTCACTAGTCTGAAAGAACCTAAATCTTCACAGGCTGGATTGCCGGAAGTTCGCCATTGATGGTGCGTACCGAGAATATCCTTGGACGATCGTCAGAGAGGGTATGCGTGTTTAAGAAGATTCTCGTAGCCAACCGTGGTGAGATCGCTATCCGCGCTTTCCGTGCAGCGTTTGAGCTCGGCGCGAAAACTGTTGCCGTCTTCCCGTGGGAAGATCGCAACTCTCTGCACCGCCTGAAGGCGGATGAGGCGTACCTCATCGGGACGGAGGGGCATCCGGTCAGGGCATACCTGGACGTATCGGAGATCATCCGGGTGGCGACGGAGTGCGGCGCGGATGCCATTTACCCGGGTTACGGATTCCTTTCGGAGAATCCCGAGCTCGCTGAACAAGCGAAAGCTGCCGGTATTACCTTCATCGGGCCGAGCCAGGGTGTGCTTGAAATGGCCGGCAATAAGGTCACGGCGAAAGAGCACGCAGTCTCCGCGGGCGTTCCCGTTCTCGCCTCGACTCCCGCATCCAGGGAAGTTGACGTTTTAATCGCCGGTGCCGAACAGATCGGTTTCCCGATTTTCGCGAAAGCGGTCGCGGGTGGCGGCGGCCGGGGTATGCGCAGGGTGGATCGCCCTGAAGACCTGCGGCAGGCACTCGAGGAGGCCATGCGGGAAGCAGACAGTGCTTTCGGTGACCCCACGATGTTCCTCGAGCAGGCGGTCTTGCGCCCTCGTCACATCGAAGTGCAGATACTCGCGGACTCCTTCGGTGACACTATGCACCTGTTCGAACGCGATTGCAGTGTGCAGCGGCGAAACCAGAAAGTCATCGAGATAGCTCCAGCACCGAATCTGGACCCCGCCATCCGCGAGGCATTGTATAGAGATGCGATTGCATTCGCGCGTTCGATCGATTACGTGAACGCCGGGACCGTCGAGTTCCTTCTCGACACGGTGGGGGAGAGGGCCGGACAACACGTCTTCATCGAGATGAATCCGCGAATCCAGGTAGAGCACACGGTGACGGAAGAGGTGACAGATGTCGACCTGGTTCAGGCGCAGATGCGCATCGCCTATGGCCACTCCCTCGCCGACCTCGGGCTCTCCCAGGACTCTCTGATAATTCGCGGAGCAGCCCTACAGTGCCGTATCACGACCGAAGATCCTGCTGAGGGCTTCCGTCCCGACACGGGAAAGATCACGACCTACCGTTCGCCTGGTGGCGGCGGAATCCGCCTCGATGGCGGGACCATCGATCCCGGAACCCAGATCAGCCCGCACTTCGACTCGATGCTCGTCAAAATGACGTGCCGAGGTCGTGACTTCACTGCCGCGCTTGAGCGTGCCAAGCGAGGCCTTGCCGAGTTCCGAATTCGTGGGGTGTCGACGAACATCCCCTTCCTTCAGGCGGTCCTCGAGGATCCATCTTTTGCTGCGGGGGACATCAGCACATCCTTCATCGACGAGCGGCCGGAGTTGGTGAACGCACGGCCGTCAAAGGACCGCGGAACAAAGATTCTCAACTGGCTCGCCGACGTCACCGTCAACCAGCCGTACGGCAACGGTGCCGGCATCATCAGTCCTGAGCTGAAACTTCCCATTGTCAACATCGACGAGCCGGCCCCGAGCGGCTCGCGCCAACGACTCCTTGCCCTCGGTCCTGCAGGGTTTGCGGCGGAGTTGCGCGCCCAAATTCCGCTTGCCGTCACCGATACGACCTTCCGGGACGCCCACCAGTCGCTCCTCGCCACTCGCGTGCGCACGAAGGACCTCGTCACGGTAGCCCCAGCCGTTGCCCGCCTCACTCCGCAACTGCTGTCCGTCGAGGCCTGGGGCGGCGCGACCTACGATGTTGCGCTCCGGTTCCTCGGTGAAGACCCGTGGGATCGCCTTTCAGCTCTCCGCGAGTCGATTCCCAACATCGCGCTCCAAATGCTGCTTCGCGGCCGAAACACTGTGGGGTACACTCCGTACCCCACGAAAGTGACCGACGCCTTTATCGTCGAAGCGGCCGCAACCGGTGTCGACATCTTCCGGATCTTTGATGCCCTGAATGACGTGGATCAGATGCGTCCGGCTATCGACGCAGTACTGGCCACCGGTACGACCGTCGCTGAAGTCGCATTGTGTTACACCGGCGATCTGCTCGATCCTGCTGAGGACCTGTACACCCTTGACTACTACCTCCACCTCGCCGAGCAGATCGTCGCCAGTGGTGCGCACATCCTCGCGATCAAGGACATGGCAGGATTGTTGCGCGCTGGGGCGGCAGAGAAGCTTGTGAGCGCATTGCGCGAGCGTTTCGACCTCCCCGTCCACGTGCACACCCACGACACCGCCGGCGGGCAGTTGGCCACCCTTCTGGCAGCAAGCCGTGCTGGGGCGGATGCGGTGGATGTCGCGAGTGCGCCGATGGCCGGAACCACGAGCCAGCCACCACTTTCTGCTCTGGTCGCCTCCCTCGCGAACACCCAGCGTGATACGGGACTGTCTCTTCAGGCTGTGTCAGATCTCGAACCGTACTGGGAAGCGGTGCGCCGCGCCTATCGCCCATTCGAGTCCGGGCTTGCCGGCCCAACCGGCCGCGTCTACCACCACGAGATCCCCGGTGGTCAGTTGTCAAACCTCCGCACGCAGGCAGTTGCCCTTGGCCTCGCTGACCAATTCGAGAAGATCGAGGACTGGTATGCGGCGGCTAATCGTATCCTTGGGCGCCCACCGAAGGTGACGCCGTCGTCGAAGGTCGTCGGCGACCTCGCGCTGGCCATGGCTGCGGCGGATGCCGATCCAGACGACTTCGAGCAGAACCCTGGCAGCTACGACATTCCGGATTCCGTCATCGCCTTCATGGCGGGGGAACTCGGCGATCCCCCCGGAGGGTGGCCAGAACCTTTCCGCAGCAAAGTTCTTGAGGGCAGAACCGTTTCGATCGAAGTAGAGG
>JBDTCD010000155.1:0-5857 GCA_039923755.1 Terrimesophilobacter sp.
GAACCCCCGGACCGCAAATACTCTTCGTCGATCGCGCTGATCAGGCTGAGTGGCAGTACCGTTCGTTCCAGAATTTTGGGTTCAGCACCGATCGCCCGCAACCTCGTGATCTCCCACACCGGTTGTCCAGCATCAATGCCGAGCGCTTCCGCATGATTTGCGCTGGGAAGTCCGACCACGACGCTCAGAAGCTCAGTGGTGAGAACGGCATCCTGCCCATCCCTGGTGATCGTCTCCAGCAATGCACCCGGATGTGCGGGCTCGCTGATCAGGCGCTGGGGCGCGACAAAGGTTCCGACACCCTGATGCCGGACGATTTTGCCACCATGAGAGAGCTCGTCCAATGCTCTGCGCACGGAGATGATGCTCACCCCGGCGAGCCGTGCTAGCTCGGTCGTGCTGGGAAGCTTGTCTCCCTCACGAAGTCCCCGCTCATCAATGAGTTCCAGGACGAGATCGTAGACATGCTGGTATCGCAATGGTCGCGGCGTGGGCGCCTTCGAAGCACTATTCCGCGGTCGGCGACGTGCGTCGGCTGACAATTGCCCTCCCAAGACCTTTACGATCTCACCCCTGGTGCGAATTATTCAACCCAGCGGCTCGTTCGCACAGGTTATCAAGTGTCCGAGTGGAGACCCGGTCTGGTACTCCACTCGGAACCGTTGAGAATCGTTTGCAGAACTTTGGACGTACTAAATTGCCGTCACGTCGAGTGGGATTCCGGGGCCGAACGTCGTCGACACCGTTCCCTTTAGGACGTAGCGGCCCTTTGACGAACTCGGCTTCGCGCGGTTGATCTCGTCGAGCGCCGCTTTCGCGTTCTCGGCGAGCTGGTCCTGCGTGAAAGACACCTTGCCCACGACGAAGTGCACGTTCGAGTGCTTGTCGACGCGGAACTCGATCTTTCCACCCTTGATGTCGGAGACTGCCTTTGCAGTATCCGGCGTCACGGTACCGGTCTTCGGGTTCGGCATGAGGCCACGTGGGCCCAGCACCTTACCGAGTCGACCGACCTGACCCATGAGTTCAGGAGTCGAGACGGCGGCGTCGAAGTTGGTATAACCTCCGGCAACCTTCTCGATGAGCTCAGTACCGCCGACCTCGTCTGCGCCCGCCGCGAGCGCGGCTTCGGCAGCCGGGCCGGTGGCGAACACAATGACGCGAGCAGTCTTACCCGTGCCATGCGGGAGGATGACGGTGCCGCGCACCATCTGGTCCGCCTTACGGGGGTCGACGCCGAGCTTGAGTGCGACCTCGACGGTCGAGTCAAACTTGGCGGAACCGGTGGCGCGGGCGATGCCGACCGCCTCATTCGGGGTGTAGTACTTGCCAGCCTCGATCTTCTCGGCGGCGGCGCGGTATGCCTTGGATTTGGTTGCCATGATTACGCCTCCACCGTGATTCCCATCGAACGGGCCGTGCCCGCGATGATTTTCTCTGCCGCCTCGACGTCGTTGGCGTTCAAGTCCGACATTTTCGTCTCCGCGATCTGACGAAGTGAATCCTTCGACAACTTGCCAACCTTGACGGTGTGGGGTGTTCCTGAGCCCTTGGCGACGCCTGCAGCCTTCTTGATGAGCTCGGCGGCCGGCGGGGTCTTGAGGATGAACGTGAAGGAACGGTCCTCATAGACGGTGATTTCCACCGGGATGACGTTGCCGCGCTGCGACTCGGTCGCCGCGTTGTACGCCTTGCAGAACTCCATGATGTTCACGCCGTGCTGGCCAAGCGCCGGCCCAATGGGCGGTGCTGGGTTCGCGGCGCCGGCCTGGATCTGGAGCTTGATAAGCCCAGTGACCTTCTTTTTCGGTGCCATTATTTTTCCTTTACTTTCGAGCCGGGCGGATGCCCTGCTCTCCCGCGTCCGGTACTTCCGGGGCGGTGGTCTGTGGTTCTAGAGTTTGGTGACCTGGTCGAAGGACAATTCGACCGGGGTCTCGCGCTCGAACAGCGAAACAAGGACGGTGAGCTTTCCGCTTTCCGGCTTGATCTCGCTGATGGATCCGGGTAGGCCAGCAAACGAGCCTTCCTTGATCGTGATGGTCTCGCCGACCTCGAAGTCAACTTCCTGCGGGATGCTGCGAGCAGTCGACTTGCCGCCCTTCACGCCAGCCTTCGACGGTGCCTCGACGATCTGCACGAGGCTCTGCAGCATCGAGAACGCCTCCTCGAATCGCAAGGGCGTCGGGTTGTGCGAGTTTCCGACGAATCCGGTGACGCCTGGGGTGTGCCGCACGACAGACCAGCTGTCCTCGTTCAGGTCCATGCGAACGAGAACGTATCCGGGAATGCGCACACGGTTGACAAGCTTGCGCTGGCCGTTCTTGATCTCGACGACATCTTCCATCGGAACCTGAACCTCGAAGACAAAATCTTCCATGGCCATGCTCACCCGGCGGTTCTCGATGTTCGACTTCACGCGCTTCTCGAAACCCGCATACGAGTGGATGACGTACCACTTGCCAGGCGCTGCCTTCAGTTCGGCGCGGAACTCGGCGTAAGGGTCAACCTCATCCTCTTCGGCGGCGGAGTCAGCCTCGACCGCGACGGAATCGGGGTCCGCTGCAGCCTGAACGGCGTCCAGCGCCGCCTCGAGGCCCGCCTCGACATCCATGTCATCGGAGGAAACAACGTGCATGGCACGTTCTTCCGCCGGCTCATCGGACTCGATCTCCTCGGCGAGCACATCGCCCTCCTGGGCCTCGTCCTCCTCGGAGGACTGTTCCGCTGCTGTCGCGAGGTCGAGATCCTCGAGTTCTTCGAACTCTCTGTCAGACACTGATTCTCATTCCGTTTTCTGCTCTTACGGCGCGATTCGCCGTTCATGTTCTTTCGATGGCCCCGTGTTGCGGACCCTGAGGTTTTGCCGCGCTTTCGCGCGAAAGTGTTACTTGGTCGGACCGGTTCCAAAAGTGAACCCGACGCCGGTCCCAAACAGCAGGTCGAGCAGTGAAACGATCGCCATCATGAAGACGACGAAGACAAGCACAACGCCGGTGTAGCTGATCAGCTCCTTGCGGGTCGGAGTGATGACCTTCCTCATTTCGACCATCACCTGGCGCAGGAAGAGGGCGATTCCCGCGAACGGTCCGCGCTTTTGGGCGCGGTCCATCTTGGCGTTGGCGACGATGTCCTCACTGGGCTCGTCGACTATCTTTCTCGCCACGATTTCTACCTTCCGGATGATGCCCGACCGAACTTCGTCATCGGCCGTGCGGTGCTGCCACGAGCGGCTGCTCGCTTTCAGCTGCAGGGCGGACAGGACTCGAACCTGCAACCTGCGGTTTTGGAGACCGCTGCTCTACCAATTGAGCCACCGCCCTCAGCAGTACCAAAAGCCATCATTTCGCGGTCACACTCAAGGAATCTCTGCCAAAAATAGGCGCACGAAAGTATGGCAGATTTCAACTACCTCGACCCAGTGTAAGCGAACGGGCAACCCTCGCGCAAAGCCGGGGATGCTGTCAAGGCGAGCGCCGGGCCTGATGTGTCGCTGATCCCGGATTCTCGCACTCACCGTGGCTTAAGCTGGTGCTCGTGACCACAGAACACTCGAGAATCTCCCGCCGAATCGCCGCCATCGCCGAGTCTGCGACGCTCAAAGTGGATGCCAAAGCCAAAGCGCTTCAGGCGCAGGGCCGGCCAGTCATCTCCTATGCCGCCGGTGAGCCGGACTTCGTCACGCCGTCCAATGTGGTGGATGCCGCATCCGCCGCCGTCCTCGACCCCCGGAATTACCGATACACGCCAGCCGCTGGGCTGCCCGAACTGCGTGCGGCGATCGCCGTGAAGACGCTCCGCGACAGCGGGCTCGAGGTTGACCCGTCACAGGTCGTGGTGACCAACGGCGGAAAACAGGCTGTTTTCCAGGCTTTTGCGACCCTCGTCGATGAAGGCGATGAGGTCATCCTGCCGTCCCCGTTCTGGACCACCTATCCGGAAGTCATCAAGCTCGCCGGCGGTGTGCCGGTCGAGGTGTTCGCGGGTGCCGACCAGGGCTATCTGGTGACGGTGGAGCAGCTTGAGGCTGCGCGCACGCCGAAGACGAAACTTCTTGTCTTCGTCTCTCCCTCGAACCCCACCGGCGCCGTGTACTCCCCTGACCAGACCGCAGCGATCGGGCAGTGGGCGCTCGAGCACGGCATCTGGGTGATCACGGATGAGATCTACCAGAACCTGGTCTATGACGGCGTGAAGGCTGTGTCGATCGTCGAAGCCGTTCCTGAGCTTGCGAACCAGACCGTTCTCGTGAATGGCGTGGCCAAGAGTTACGCGATGACCGGATGGCGGCTCGGCTGGATGGTGGGCCCAGCGGATGCGATCAAGGCGGCGGCGAACCTCCAATCGCACCTTTCTTCCAACGTCTCCAACATCTCTCAGCGCGCTGCGCTCGCGGCGCTCACCGGCCCCCAGGAGACCGTCGAACTCATGCGGCAGGCATTCGAGCGCCGGCGGAACGTGATCATCGAGGAGCTCAACAAAATCGACGGCCTTCACGCCCCCATGCCGGACGGCGCGTTTTACGCCTACGCGGATGTCACCGGCCTGCTGAACCGAAGCTGGGGCGGTGTCATCGCGACGACATCCCTTGAACTCGCCGATCTCATCCTCGAGCAGGCGGAGGTCGCTGTCGTCCCAGGCGAGGCATTCGGCCCGAGCGGATACCTGCGGCTCTCGTACGCTCTGGGCGACAAGCCCCTCTTGGAGGGCATCCAGCGCCTGCAGGCGCTCTTCGCCTAAACAGTTCACCTAGCCCGTTCGCCCAGTTCTGACGGCGCCCACTATGCCGGTGCTTCCGTGAGACGTCCCAAACTGCCCTTCCCGAGGGCCGAGAAGGGCAGTTTGGGACCGTTCACGAGGCTGTGGAGAGATTTCACGTAACACCTCGAGTTCGTGGCACCCTTTCGGGATGGCGAGGATTCCTCTACCTGAAACCCTGATGGCAGGCGCGTTCACACTCGATGATGGTCGCGCGGCCGGGCTTGGAACAAAGAGGCTCAATGGGAAGGACCTCCGCCGGCCATTTCGCGGTATCCGCTCCACCGACGATTCCACCGACATCGAGTCGATCGCTCGTGCATTCAACCGTGGCGCACACCCACATGCTTTCTTTTGCGGCATTACCGCCGCGGTTCTTTTGCGAATCCCGCTGCCGCCCGCCTACGAAAACCTTCGCTTACTCCACGTGGCCGTCCCGTCACAACGGCGTGCGCCAAAGGAGCGCGGGACCATCGGGCACACGTTTCAGATCGACTCCGTCGACGTGCGCGACTGGAACGGGTTGAGAATCACGACGCCGGAACGAACCTGGTGCGATCTGGCAACGGTGTTGAGTATTCCGGATCTCGTGGCGGCGGGCGATTACCTCATCCACTGGGAAAATCCGCTTGCGACCATCGTGACCATTGAAGCTGCTCGGCAGCGACACCGAGGCCGACGCGGTCGATCGAAACTTGTCCGCGCCATCGACATGTTGAATGACCGCTCTGAGTCACGCCAGGAGTCACTCCTTCGGGTAACCATGGTGCGGGGAGGAATTCGGGGTATCCGGGCGAACCTGCCAATTCGGACATCCGGCGGCTACAACTACCGTGCAGACATCGCTCTTCCCGATCGCAAGTTCATCGTGGAGTACCAAAGCCGATTCCACGATGGCTCGACGGAGTTTCGCTCAGATATGACGCGCACTTCTCGTCTCGAGGCGGACGGATGGTGCGTGATGCAGGTAAACATGGAAGATCTCGATAACCCACGCGAGCTCGTGCAACGTATCCGCACCGTACTCCGTTCGCGCCCTGTGATCCCTGTGATCCCGTGAGAGGTCCGTAAGTGCCCTTCCTGTGGCGCGGGAAGGGCA
>JBDTCD010000156.1:0-2917 GCA_039923755.1 Terrimesophilobacter sp.
CCCCCGCGTGCTGCGGGACTCCGGTATGACCACCCATATTGGCGTTCAGCGTCTTCTCCGGTGAACCAAAGGCGTCGAACAGGTCCAGGGCCAGCTGTCGGTCGTTGCCTTCGTCGTCCCACTGCAACAGAACGTGCAGTGGAATGATGACCTGCCGGGCCTCCTCGAGGATGGTGCGAGGTACGAAACTTCCGGCGAAAAGGCCAGCGGCAACGATGCGTGGCTCTATGACGGCCAGCCGAATACCGATCGCGATTACCCCACCAGAAAAGCCGACCGGGCCGCCAATCTCCGGCAGATCCAGTAGGGCATCCAGAGTTGTCTGCCATTCCGGAACGGCCTGGTCAACCAGTGGAAGCACTAGGCGGTCGATGACCTCCTCACTCGGCCGTTCACCAGCCGTGATCGCTTGCCGCAGCTCGGCGCGAGCCTGCTCGACAGCAACAGAAGCCGGCCGGACACCGCTTCCGGGGAGTTCGATGGTGGCGGCCGCGAAGCCCTGTGATACAAGGGCTCTGGCCCGGGCCGCCAGCCGTGGGTACATCCGTCGCAGCCCACCGGGATGGCCAAGCAGGATCAGCGGAACTGGCGAGGAAGAGAGTGCTGGCGTCCACAGGTAACCTGGGATCTCGCCGATGGTGAATTCCCGTTCGACAACGTCGTCGAAGCGCTGTTCAGAAGTGAAGTGCATGATTGTGCCTTTCGGGAGTGCTCTATAGATGGCGCTCCCGGACGACCTATCGTCCTACCGTGATCCAAGAGAGGAGCACCCACGTCGATTCGTTCACGGGTACCACCTCTCGTCCTGCTACACGGCCGAGAAAACCCTAGCAGCCGTCCCGCGTAATCCACGCAGCAACGGGCTATGACACGTCGCTCGTGTACGAGGCTCGCCGAGACCGGTTCGTGCTGCGTGGCTCTCGTTCTCGATGACTAGTCCACTGCCCGTTCGCGTGCGGCGCCGGATGCAAGGCCCGCGAACGCGATGAGCATGAACACGAGAAGGAGCGCTCGCAGCAAACCGAAGTGCTCGCCGAGGAAGCCGATCAATGGTGGCCCGACGAGGAAGGCCACGTAGCCGATCATGGCAACGGCACTCACCCGTGCTGCAGCAGAACGGGGGTCATCGGCTGCTGCGGACATCCCGGTGGGGAATCCCAGCGCGGAACCCAACCCCCACAGTGCCACTCCAACGATAGCGACCCAGAGTACAGGCACGAAAATGAAGATCAGGAGCCCGAGTGCTGCAAGGACTGCGGAAGCTCTCAGCACAGGGGTGCGTCCGTAACGATCCAAAACCCGAGGCCCTGCTAGGCGCCCCACCGTCATCGCGGTGACGAAGATTCCGAAGATGACGGCACCTGTCGGCTTATCGACGCCGTGACCTTCGACCGAGGCGAGTGAAAGCCAATCGTTGGCAGAGCCTTCCGCAAAAGCCATCCCGAGCACAATGACCCCGATAAGAAGGGTGCGTGATTCGCGCCACACAGCGAAGGGTCGACGTTGTTCGACCCCGGGATCCACGTCGATTTCTCCCGTGTTAACCATGCGCTCGGATTGGGTGGCGAGGGCACCCGCAATGCCTGCACACAGCATCACGACGGCGATGATCGCGGATTGGGCGGCGAGCGAGAGGTTGATGATCTCTGCGAGGGCACCGAGTCCGGCACCAATCATGGTGCCAAAGCTGAAGAACGCGTGGAACACGGGCATGATCGTTTTCCCGAGTACGCGCTCATTCGCGGCACCCGAGAGGTTCATGGCAACGTCGCACATTCCCATCCCGAAGCCGAGCACTGCAAGGCCGGCGAACACCACCCAGAACAGCGCTCCAAAGGTCACGCCAATCCCGGCGAGTGTGAGGCCGATCGGCATGATGACCATGCAGCTTGCCATGACCCGTCGCGCACCGAAGCGGTTGACCGCATGGCTCGATGCCACCAGACCGAGGATCGAACCGATCGCAAGGCCGAAGATGATGATGCCCATTTGCGCAGTGGTGGCGCCGAGTGCGTCTTTGACGGCGGGCGTGCGAGCCATCCAGCTTGCCAATCCGATACCGCACATCGCGAAGACGACGAAAATGCCATTGCGCCAGACGATCACGTGGTTGCCGGAGAGTCCGGCGGGATAGTCGCGATCGATTTTCGGCACCGATTAAGCCTAGGGCAGTGCGAATCGTCAGGTTCCCGAGGAGTCGCCAGTATCACTTGTGAGTTCTTATCAACAGGCGGATGCTGGAGGTACCCATTCCGATGGGGCATTACCAGGGAAAGAAGTACGTGCCATGCTCAGCGAACAGCGCCTATCCATTCATGACATCGACCCGGCGGCGTACGCGCCGATGCACGCGATGGAGAAATACATCCACGCCGGAGAACTCGGCGAAGACCTTCTGGCGCTCGTCAAGCTCCGAGCGTCCCAACTCAACGGGTGCGCGTATTGTCTCGACATGCACGGTCGCGAGGCGCGGGCGGCGGGAGTCGACAACCGTCGGATCGATGTGGTTGCAGGATGGCGGGAGGCGCCGGGACTTTACTCCGACCGGGAGAGGGCCGCCCTTGCCCTCACCGAGCAGATGACCCTCATTGCGCAGGGTGGCGTATCCGATGACGTCTGGGCGGGGGTCACGAATGCGTTCAGCGATCAAGAGACCGTCGCTTTGATGATGGCGGTGTGCGCGATCAACGTCTGGAACAGGCTCGCGGTCACAACGCACCAGGATCTTCCCGACACCGTCGACTGAACCGCCGCGAGCGCCGTTGCGACAGGGAAAGAAGCCGATTCGGTCTCGGCGCAATAACTCTTAGGCTTGAGTTCATGACCGACTCCACTCCCCTCACGTCCGGGATCCACACCGACGAACTCGACCCTGCCATTAGGCCTCAGGATGACCTCTTCCGCCACGTGAATGGAA
>JBDTCD010000157.1:0-9393 GCA_039923755.1 Terrimesophilobacter sp.
CCTACTGGATCTGCCGGAGATTGGCGGCCCGGTCGGCTTTTCTGGTGGGGTAATCGCGATCGGTATTCGGCTGGCCGTCATAGAGCCGCGCATCGTTGCCGCTGGCCTTTTCGCCGGAAGTTTCGTACCTCGCACGATCCTCGAGGAGGCCCGGCAGGTCATCATTCCACTGCACGTTCTGTTGCAGTGGGACGACGAAGGCAACGACCGGCAGCTGGCCCTGGACCTGTTCGACGCCTTTGGTTCACCGGAGAAGACGCTGAACGCCAATATGGGTGGTCATACCGGAGTCCCGCAGCACGCGGGGGAAGACGCGAACGAATTCTTCGTCCGGCATCTCAGCTAGATTCCGGGTGGCCCGCCTCAGCGAACCTCCCGACACTCGAGGTTGAGCCGACCCAAGTACTCTGAATCAGTGAGACTTGTCATCGCGCATTGCTCCGTCGATTACGCAGGACGGCTCAGTGCCCACCTTCCCCTCGCCACCCGACTTCTTGTCGTGAAGGCAGACGGTAGCGTGCTCGTCCACTCGGACTCGCTGAGCTATAAACCTTTGAACTGGATGAGTCCACCCTGCGTGCTCACGGTCATCGACCCCGATCCCGAGCAGGCGGACGCCGGGGTGATTGAGCTGTGGAAGGTCAGTCAAGTCAAGACTGCCGACCTTCTCGTCATTTCTATTCACGAGATCCTGCACGATAGCTCGCACGAACTCGGCATCGACCCCGGCCTGCAAAAGGACGGCGTGGAGGCAGATCTTCAACGCCTGCTCGCGGAGCAGATCGACCTGCTCGGCGACGGATACCGGTTGGTGCGCAGGGAGTACATGACGGCGATCGGGCCCGTCGACATCCTTGCGACAGACGAGCTCGGTGGCAGCGTTGCAGTGGAGATCAAGCGGCGCGGCGACATCGACGGCGTCGAACAGCTCACCAGGGACCTTGAACTCATGAACCGGGATCCACTGCTCGCCCCGGTGTCGGGGGTGTTTGCGGCGCAAGAGATCAAGCCGCAGGCGCGCACGCTCGCCACCGACCGGGGTATCCGATGCGTCACGCTCGACTACGACGCGATGCGCGGCCTCGATGACAGTCACCTCCGCCTCTTTTGAGGTTCAGCACGGGAACACAGGAAGATCGTAGGCTCGGTGGTGTGAAACCCGATTGGACCTGCGTTCTCTTCGACCTGGACGGCACTCTCGCCGACTCTGCCCCGGGAATCACGTCGACGCTCGCCCTCATGTTCCAGGAACTCGAGATGCCTGTCCCGCCTCCTGCGGAGTTGCTCAAGTACGTCGGCCCACCGATTCTCGAAGCATTTCATGACTTTGCAGGGATGAACGAGAAGAAGTCGGCGAAGGCACTCGACATCTATCGTCGCTTCTACCTGGAGAACGGTACCAGGGGCGTCACCATCTACCGCGGCATCCCCGCACTTCTGCGTGCTCTCCACCGCAGCCCCGTCATGGTGTCACTCGCGACCTCAAAGCCAGAGAAACCTGCCCTGGCACTCCTGGACGCGAACGACCTCACGCAATATTTCGACGTCATCACGGGTGCCTCGGTCGACGAGAAACGCAGCGCGAAAGCGGATGTCGTCGAGGAAGCTCTCCACCGTCTTACGCGTGCCGGCGCTGACACCTCGCGACCGGTCATGGTCGGCGACCGCGATTTCGACGTCGACGGCGCCGCAGAACACGATGTCCCGACGATCTTCGTCGAATGGGGATACGGTTCGCCAGCCGAGGCCGCAAAGGCGATCGCTTCGGTCTCGACTGTGGCCGAACTCAGGGCGCTCCTTCTCCCGTAGGTATCGCGCGAAGGCAGCATCCGGCGCCCTCCGTGGCGGAACGAAGCGACCGGCCGAGAGGGTTCGGGTTCGTGGCCCGCAATCGAGTTGATGCGCAGGAACACCCCGGCGCGACGGCGACAGCCACGACTGGCTCCTCACTCAGCTCAGCACGCCGACTTACCGTCCTCGATTCTGCAGAAGACGAGAGTCCAGTTATATTCCAATTCCCGAAGGTGACCGTCCTTGGATGTGCTGCAGTTCATGGAGCCACTCACGTCGAAATTCTTGACTTTCGGGTCGTAGACCTTCGCTGTTGACGGGAACTGTCCCCCCGTTTTGTGCGACGAGTCGCACGCGGCGAAATCCACTGCGACGGGTGGATCGCTCACAAAAAAACTCGAACCGCACGATTTCCATAGTTGAAGCCCTTGGAACCGCTTGCCCTGAAGGTGCATTGTTCGCGCGGCCGGCACCACTACGTCGAGTTGCCCTGTGTAGGACTGGGGCCCGCAATCCGGGGCGGGTGGCGTGTAGTTCGGGTTACCGTCTCCGCAGCCCTTGCTGGGCGGCAGCACTTTGACGGGAGGCACGTTGCCTGTCGCCGGATCCGATGCAGACTTCACTGTGTCGTAGTGGCCGGTCAAGTTGAACATCAGGGCACCCGACGATGACGCCCATGCGGCATATTCCTGTTCGCTGTTCAGAAAGACGACGGCCTGATCTCCCACGTTTCCTTGCGGGTTACTCACCAGTTGCGCCGTCACTTCGACCGGATCGGAGGCAAACGTCGACGTTCCGTCAATTGACCTCGAGTACGCGAAGCCGCTGCCGCATCCGCCTGCGCTTCCAGCAATATTGGATGCTTCGTGCAAAGAGATCGATCCGACGGCGGTCACTTCGAAGTCGGCTTCGAGCTTCCAGTCCTGCACGTCGACGATGCCGGTGTGCATCAGGATCTTGAGTTTCGATAGCATGCTGGGAATGAGGCTGAGTCCCAACGTGCTCACAGCGTCTAGGGCAGCCCAAGGGAAAGCAAACAAGTCCTGGAACAGATCATTGCTCTCCAGGTTCGACTCCGCGTGCAAGGTGACGGATTTCAGGTCGGGCGTCGCGTGCTCGGGAATGAGATCCGTTTGTGGAGCGCCCGTGAGCTTGTAGGCGACCTGCCCGTTCTTGTCGGTCTTCTTGCGGGTCGCCGAGGTGTTGCCGCCTTTCCCATCCCCGATTCTCACGAGCCCGGGCCGCGTGGTCTGCAGGTCGAGCGTGACATCTTTCACCGGTCCGCGGGGGGCCACTGGTATTTCGAAACCAGCGAAGCCGAGAAGCCTGTTGAGGCAACCGGCGAGTTCAGTCCACTTTCCACTCTTGAACTCGAAGGTGATCGTGAGATCGCGAATCTGACCCGGTTGCACGTCCTTGGTCCTCACGAGTGGAGAATCGGACATGGCAAAGTCGGCCTCAAGCGCGAGGGCCTTGACGACGACCGACACAAACGCAGCGACGAGCCGGGCTATACCTATTGCCGCCTTCGTCCCCGCCTTGAGGAATGGCTCGATTGTCTTGTCGTAGCCCTTTCCAAAACCCTTGTAGCTTGCTTTGACCCACTCGTCACCCCACGGGTTTCCACTCGCGATGTCACACGCCTCTTTGTCTGCTGATGGCAGTGACGGTGCGGCGAACGCCACTGTCTGAATGCGATCGGCTGGAAGCGCCGCCCATGCCGCTGAGTTCTCACCTCCCGCCATCAGGATCTCGACGGAGAGCCGCCGCAATATCAGGCCGACCTGCCCCCACGTGACGACCACGTCATCTTTCGGCACGACCCGATAGTCGCGGTAGAGGAATTCGGGGTTCAAAGAGTTCAGAACAGTGCTGAAGGCGTGATCGGCAGCCGCAAAGACCAGCAGGTCGTCGTATAGCGCTGAAGCGACATCCATATTCTCGAATTCGGGAATGGTATTCAGAAGACTTCCCAGTTCGGTCAGTCGGATCCCATCGTGTGACGTGCCCATAAGTGCGAGTATTCGCAACTCCGGATCCGTCACCGGCCAGCCTGCGCCGGACTTTCCGTTCAGCTCCAGCGGCTTTCCGTCAGGACCGTTGACCGCAATTCCCGCAGCGACGAGGAGCGACTGCCACGCGGCGACCGATTCTGCGCCACCCCGCTTCGCGGTGTCGGCGAGGGCATGGACCGCGCTGGTGAACGCCATGATGTCACCCTCCGCGCTCGTGCTGTCCTGCATCTCCTGCGCGTACTTCTCGATTGCCACCAGGTATTCGTCCATCGCGGCTTCGTCGTTGAAATCTGCGGGAGGGGTCGGCGCCCGGGGAACATCACTGAGGGACGGCAACGGAGCTGGGGATGGAATCGGACCGAGATACAGCTGGGAATCGACCGCGGGATGAGCCGGATCGGGCCCAAAGCTGAAGACGCACCCGGTCAGCATCATGGTTGTCGCGACGATGATTCCCATGAACTTGATGACGTGCGCGACCATGTTGGTTCCCCCAGGTGACGTCGTGGGCATCCGAGACCCGCGAATCGTGACTTATCGTTCGATAAGACGACCATAGGGCACGCCGCGCACGGCCTCAAGGGGCATTCTGGTTCTTAGTGCAGGGCTTGGGCGTCGATCGCTAACACGAACGTGGCATTGGCGAGGAGCCGCCAGCGCCTTTACTTTTCATCAGCACCCTGATTCGGCTCCACCCAGTCCAGCGTGCGCTGCACGGCTTTCTTCCACTGCCGGTATTCCCGAGTCCGTCGCTCGTCGTCAGTCGACGGTGAAAAGACCGACTTTTCTCTCCAGGTTGCCCGGAGCTCATCTAGGTTCGACCAGTACCCCACGGCGAGACCCGCGGCAAACGCCGCCCCGAGCGCCGTGGTCTCCGCAACCTCCGGGAGCACGACGGTGCGGTCCAGCGCATCCGACAAGATCTGCAGCAACAGGCTGTTCGCCGTCATTCCTCCATCAACACGAAGCTCGGTGAGCGACATCCGGGTGTCGGCCTCCATTGCGTCGACGACCTCTTTCGTCTGCCAGGCAGATGCCTCGAGAATCGCTCTGGCAATGTGGGCCTTCGTGACATAGCCGGTCAACCCGACGATGACACCTCGGGCATCACTTCGCCAATGCGGCGCGAACAGTCCAGAGAACGCTGGCACGAAATAGCAGTCGCCATTGTCGGGAACACTCGCGGCGAGCGCTTCAATGTCACTCGACTTCTCGATCGCCCCGAGTTGGTCGCGAAACCATTGCACGAGCGCCCCGGAGACAGCGATGGAACCCTCCAGCGCGTAAACGGCGGGCGCATCGCCGATCTTGTAGGCGATGGTGGTGAGCAATCCGTGCCGCGACTGGACCGGCTTTCCACCGGTGTTCAACAGCAAAAAACTCCCCGTGCCGTATGTACTCTTGACGTCGCCCGTGGAGAATGCGGTCTGTCCGAAGAGTGCGGCGTGCTGGTCTCCCAGAGCACCAGCGACCGGGACGCCAGCGAAGACTCCGGTCGCAGTTCCGTAGATCTCGGAGGAGGACACGATTTCGGGAAGCGCCGCGCGCGGGATGCGCATGCGCTCGAGGATCGTCTCATCCCAATCCAACTCCTGCAGGTTCATCAGGAGCGTGCGACTCGCATTGGTGACGTCCGTGACGTGTCGCCCACCTTGGATCCCGCCGGTGAGGTTCCAGATCAGCCAGGAGTCGATCGTGCCGAACATGACCTCACCGCGTTCTGCACGTTCTCTTAGCCCGTCGATGTTGTCGAGCATCCAGAGGAACTTTGGGCCGGAAAAGTAGGTCGCGAGCGGAAGCCCCGTGCGCTCTCGGAACCGTTCTGGCCCCACCGGAGCGCCGAGCTCGCGCACCAGGTCGCCCGTGCGGGTGTCCTGCCACACGATCGCGTTCGATACCGGTTCACCGGTCTGCCGGTCCCAGACCAGGGTTGTCTCCCGCTGGTTCGTGATCCCTACCGCTGCGAGCTGTTCCACTCGGATGCCGCCGTCCGTGAGCACACTCCGGGCGACATCCTGAACGTTGGTCCAGATTTCCATCGCGTCGTGTTCGACCCATCCAGGCTGCGGGAAGATCTGTCGATGCTCGCGCTGGGCGCTGGAGACGATCCGTCCGCTCGAGTCGAACACGATGCATCGGGTCGATGTCGTCCCCTGGTCGATCGCGGCAACAAACTTCGTGTGGCCCATTGCATGTCCTCGGCTCTGGGGTTGTTCGAGATCCTTCGCTGTGAGCCTATGGCAAATTCGGGCCCTCGTTCCGATCACCCACCTAGGCTCGACCTATGGTTGATTCCGTGCGCGTTGACTCGTGGCTGTGGGCGGTGCGCGTCTTCAAAACCCGTTCGGCCGCAACCGCCGGATGCCGTGCCGGCCATGTGCGTGTCGGGGGTGACCGCGTCAAGGCAGCGCAACCGGTGCGCGTGGGGGACGAGGTACGCA
Source organism: Terrimesophilobacter sp. (assembly GCA_039923755.1). GTDB lineage: Bacteria > Actinomycetota > Actinomycetes > Actinomycetales > Microbacteriaceae > Terrimesophilobacter. The sequence continues at coordinate 6,248 of JBDTCD010000157.1, forward strand.
TCCGGATTGCCGGGTTCGACCGCATCCTGACCGTGTCAAAGCTCATCACCAAACGGGTTGCCGCGTCAGTTGCTGTCGACTGCTTCATCGACCTCACGCCTCCTCCACCGCCGCGCGCGGAGACTTCGATTGTCGCTCAGCGCGACCGCGGCGCGGGGCGCCCCACCAAGCGGGACCGTCGCGAACTCGAACGCCTTCGCGGCCGCACGGCGGAGAACCTAGCCGACGAGCAGGATCTTTAAACGCTAGCCGAGGCTACGGAATCGCCGAAGCCGCAGGCTGTTCGTGACCACGAACACTGATGAGAATGCCATGGCCGCACCCGCGATGAGCGGGTTGAGCAGCCCCGCCATGGCCAGCGGTATTGCCGCAATGTTGTATGCGAACGCCCAGAACAGGTTGCCCTTGATGACGGCGAGCGTCCTTTTTGCCAGTCGAATTGCGTCGACAACACCGTTCACGTCGCCGCGCACCACGGTGATGTCGCTTGCGGCTATTGCTGCATCAGTGCCGGAGCCCATCGCGATGCCGAGGTCGGCAGCGGCGAGTGCCGCGGCGTCGTTCACGCCATCGCCGACCATCGCCACCACGTGACCGCTGCCTTGAAGTTCCCTGATGACGTCGAGTTTTCCCTGCGGGCTCACTCCGGCTCGCGCGTCCTTAATGCCGACGGCTGCCGCGACTGCTGCCGCCGCGCCAGCATTGTCGCCGGTAAGCAGGATCGGGTTCAACCCAAGTTCACGCAACCGCTCGATCGCGTGCGTGCTCGTCGCCTTCACCGTGTCAGAGACGATGGCGATTCCGCGAACGGCGCCGTCCCAGGCGATGGCGACAACGGATGCTCCGTTCACCTCGGCCGTTTGGGCCGCATCCGCCAGTTCGAAAGGAGTGGGAGAGGACCAGTCCTTCTCGAGCCACGGCATGCGGCCAACAAGGACGAGACGGCCATCCACTGTTCCGCGCACCCCGTTTCCGGCGTCTGCGACAAACGACTCAACGCCGACCAGCTCCAGACCGCGCTCGCGAGCAGCCGCGACAATTGCGGCGCCCGTTGGATGCTCTGAACCCTGCTCGACTGCGGCGGCCATCCGAAGCACGTCGTCTTCGCTTTCCCCCGCGGCGACGGCGATTCTAGACAGGGCCATTCGGCCGGTGGTGATCGTCCCGGTCTTATCGAGTACTATCGTGTCGACCCTGCGGGTCTGTTCGAGCACCTGTGGGCCGCTGATGAGGATGCCGAGTTGCGACCCGCGCCCGGTGCCCACCAGGAGTGCAGTCGGGGTGGCGAGCCCGAGGGCGCAGGGGCAGGCAATGATGAGGGTGGCGACCGCGGCGGTGAAGGCCATCACGAGTGTTGCTCCCAGAAGCAGCCAACCGACAAGGGTCAGGATGGCAAGCCCAAAAACGACGGGGACGAATACCGCCGAGACACGGTCGGCCAGGCGCTGCACCTGTGCCTTGCCGGTTTGGGCGTCCTCGACGAGGCGGCCCATGCGCGCAAGTTCAGTGTCAGCGCCCACGCGCGTGACCTCCACAATGAGGCGCCCGGCCACGTTGACCGTCGCTCCGACTACCCGATCGCCCACGACGACATCCACCGGGTTCGATTCGCCCGTGAGCATGCTCGCGTCGACGGCGGAGGAGCCTTCCACGACAAGCCCGTCGGTGGCGATCTTCTCACCGGGTCGAACCACGAACCGGTCACCAACCGTCAATTCACCGATCGGCACACGCCGTTCACTGCCGTCCTCGAGCTTGACGGCCTCCTTCGCTCCGAGTTCGAGAAGAGCACGAAGCGCTGCTCCGGATGCCCGCTTTGCCCGCGCCTCCAGATAACGTCCGGTGAGCAGAAACACGGTCACCGCCGCGGCGACTTCGAGGTAGATCTCATTCGCGCCAGAGCCCGGCGCGGTGATGAAGTGGAACGACATCGTCATTCCCGGCATACCCGCTTCGCCGAAGAAGAGTGCGTACAGCGACCACCCGAGCGCGGCAAGAACGCCCACGCTCACGAGCGTGTCCATAGTGGTTCCGCCGTGACGGAGGTTCACCCAGGCGGCGCGGTGGAACGGCCAGGCACCCCAGATGGCGACCGGCGCCGCGAGGGTGAGAGCGAGCCACTGCCAGTTGGTGAACTGGATCACCGGAATCATGGAGAGCAGAACGACAGGCGTGGCCAAAATGGTGGACACGATCAGGCGGTGCTTCAAAGATGCCGTTGCCGCATCGTCCCTGCTTCCCGCCTCATTGGCGCCACCAGAGTCACCGTCGGTCATAGTTTTCGGGGGGGCGGGTTGGACGGCGGTGTAGCCGGCAGCTTCTACTGCGGAAACAAGGGTCGCTATATCCGTTCCCAAGGGAATGCTCACGAGTGCCTTCTCGGTAGCAAAGTTCACGGAGGCGGTCACCCCGGGCAGTTTGTTGAGTTTGCGTTCAACGCGCGTCGCGCAGGAAGCGCAGGTCATCCCTCCAATATCCAGGTGAAGATCGGTGAGCTTCTTACCCTCGGTGGGAGCCTCGGGCGGTGACGCGGTGGAGGTGGTTGTCACAGGGCTGTAGTCACCAGTTCGTATCCTGCTTCATCGACTGCCGCACGCACGTCATCAAGGTTCAGCGGATCCACGCTGTTGACAATCACGGTGGAGACACCTCCGGCGTTCAATTCAACCTCGACCGAGTCGACGCCGGAGAGTTCGCCCAGTTCCTCTTTGACGCTTGAGACGCAGTGGCCGCACGTCATTCCGGTGACCTCATATTGCTGGATTGTGGTGGACATTTGTTTTCCTCTCCGTGTGGTTTGTGGTGTTGAAGTCGGTCTAGGACCGCACGAGCCTGGCGATGGCGGCAGTGGCTTCTTGAAGCTTTTCGTCTGCGACGGGGCCGCCTTCTCGCACTGCCTCGGCGACGCAGTGCGAGAGGTGGTCGCCCACAAGGGCGAGCGCCACGTTCTCGAGCGCCTTGGTGACCGCGGAGACCTGCGTCAATACGTCGATGCAGTAGGTGTCTTCTTCGATCATCCGATGGATACCGCGCACCTGACCCTCGGCCCTGCGCAGGCGGAGAAGCAGATCCTTCTTGTCGTCGACGTAACCAGCCACTACAACGCTCCTATACCCTCATGGGGTATCAACATTACACCTAATCGG
>JBDTCD010000158.1:0-7983 GCA_039923755.1 Terrimesophilobacter sp.
CTCCGGTGGAATACGAGAGCATCGCAATCCGCGGCTCGATCCCGAACTGGCGGGCAGTGGCGGTTGCGCTCACGGCGATGTCGGCAAGCTGCGGCGCGGTCGGATCGGGGATGACGGCGCAATCTCCGTACACAAGAACCCGGTCGGCAAGCGCCATGAGGAACACGCTCGAGACTACCGAGACACCCTTCCTGGTTTTGATGATCTCGAAGGCCGGGCGAACCGTATGTGCAGTGGTGTGTGCAGCACCGGAAACCATCCCGTCAGCGAGACCCAACTGCACCATAAGCGTTCCGAAATAGGACGGGTCCGTCACGGTGTCGCGGGCGCGCTCGATGGTGACACCCTTGTGCGCGCGAAGTCGGAGGTATTCCTCTGAGAACTTCAGCCGAAGCACATCGTCGAAGGAACTCAGCACGGTGGCTTTCTGGATATCGAGACCGAGGCCGATAGCGCGCGAACGCACCTCAATCTCCTCACCGAGGATCGTGATGTCGGCAATTCCGCGGCTCAGAACTGTCGCACTCGCTCGGAGGATGCGGTCGTCACCACCCTCGGGAAGCACGATGTGCCGCCGATTCGATCTGGCGCGTTCGACAAGTCCGTACTCGAACATGAGCGGCGTGACGACGGGAGTCCGTTCCACATCGAGAAGTCCGAGCAGTTCTGTGGCGTCAACGCTCTGCTCAAACATCGCTCGGGCCGTGTCAAGCTTGCGCTGCGAGTCGGCGGCAAGCCGCGGACGGATCTGGGTGATGCGCACCGCAGTGTCATAACTTCCCAATTCGGTGCGAATGACGGGAAGTGTCGACCGTAACCCCTCGATGAGGCGGTCGATTGGTTCAGGTAGTTCGAACCCTCCGTTGAGGACGATCCCCGCCACGGACGGGAACGTGCCGGACTCATTGGCCATCAGAACGGCGAGCAGTACTTCGGTGCGGTCGGCGGGAACCACGACGACGGAGCCTTCGATGAGGCGCGGGAGAACGTTGTTCATCCCCATCGCCGCGACGACCACGCCGAGCGCCTCGCGGTTGAGTAACTCGGGATCGCCCTTCAGAAGCGTGCCGTCAGTAGCCTCCATGATCGAACGCATGGTGGGTGCCACGAGCACCGGGTTCTCCGGAATCGTCCACACGGGGACATCCGGGACAGCCGACCCGATCGCCGCCCGGATGTCTGCCTGCGCCGCCGGGTCGGCACGATTGGCGATGACGGCGAGCAGTGTCGCGTGTTCGTGGCGAAGTTCAACCGTCGAGACTTCGGCCAGTTGGCGTAAGGCGTCGGCGCTTCGCGCTTCCGGACGTTCTCCAACACGGCCGCCGAGAACGAGAACGACCGGAGCACCAAGATTGGCGGCGATACGAGCATTGAATCCGAGTTCGGTAGGACTGCCGACGTCGGTGTAGTCCGAACCAACGATGACGACGGCGTCGCACAGTTCCTCAACCGCTTTGAATCGCTGCACGATCGTCGCGAGGGCGGCATCCGGGTCGGCGTGTACATCTTCGTAACTCACACCAACACAAAGGTCATAATCGAGGTCCACACCATCGTGATCGAGCAGCAGCTCGAGGACGTAGTCGCGATGCGTTGACGAGCGCGAGACCGGCCGGAAGACCCCTACACGTTCGATCGAACGGATGAGGGTGTCGAGCACTCCGAGCGCAACCGTCGACTTGCCGGTGTTGCCTTCTGCGGAGGTGATGTAGATGCTGCGGGCCACAAACCCAAGCCTATGGTGCCGGACACGTTAGCGGCCCCTCGCACACCCGCCAGAGCCCGGTTACCCTTGCTGCGTTTCCGCCCTGGGGGAGTTGGCCTGGATGGCGCCACACGAGGGGCCGCCCACAGTCTATCGGGATGCCGACGACTACCCGAAAGCGCAGTCTTACAAGGTATGCGCAATCTTCTCAGTGGTGGTCTGCCCGGCAACCTGTTTCTGTGCGGCAGACCTCAGCATGAGCGCCGTTACGACAAGCCATGCGGCGCCGGAAATCCAAGTGCAGATGACCCCCATGTCGTGCACAACGGGAAGCCCAAGAAGCGCACCGAGGTGGATGCTGGCCACCGAAAACATGCCAAGAGGGAAGACCATGCTCCACAGCTCGGATTCATACCTGATCGGGTAGCGCTTCACAGCGTGACGCCAGAGCCCGAAAATCACAAGCAGGGGAATCCACCACACACCGAAGGCCCACAGCATGAACGTGAATCCCGAAATGAAGTCGTGAGTTGCTTTCATGATCGGCATATCCGTCAGCAGGCTCAGGATCGACCAGCCCGCGTACACGGTGATCGCTGTTGCACCCATGTAGACCCAGTACGTGGGCCGCACCCCAAACGCATCCTGGGTGGTTGTCATCAGGCGCAAGGTGATGATGACCGTCAGGATGATATACAACATCACGCCGATGCTCCACATGCCCACCGCGATGACGCCAAGGAGGTTGATATCAAGTCCGTGGTCGATGATGCCCGTCACCACGGAGATTGACTGGGTGGCCACCACCCAAATGAACCAGCTTCCATTGGCTTTATGCGCAGGAGGACCGTCCTGGGGTCCCAGCATCATGGCGGCAGCAATGCCGTACGTGAGAACAAGCCAGAACGGAACACTGATGCACAGGAGCACGATCGTCACGAGCGGCTCGATCGAGAAGAACAATGCGCCGATCACATTAAGCGCGGCGACGATCGTGGCGTATCCGAAGGCGATGGCCGGATTTCGGGCATCGGCGTAGACGTGATCCCAGTGGCGCACGATCCGCCACACCAGCGCCAGGAGGAGCGCGGTGAGGCCGATGACGGCGATGATCAGCAACACCAGCGTGACGGTGGACTGTCCGATGAGCGAAAAGGCAGCCGCGACTATGCCGGTCGCCATGACGAACGCGAATGCCCCCGGTGGAAGCTTTTTCACTGCCGTCCCGAGTCGCCCTGTTCCTGTTGTCATGGTTCCCATCTAGGACCTTCCAACCGCACCGTTGCTCTGCACGTAGGTTATAAGGCGCCCGGCAGATAGTCACGGAAAACAACGGTGATAAATAGTTGCGTGAGGATCAGGCTGGCCCGCCCGGCCGCTCGTGCCCAACCAAGCTGACCACCATCGCGACGGCAATCGCAAGCCATGCCGCCCCGGATATCCAGGCGCCGTACTCGCCCAGTTTCTCGATAAGCGGAAGGTGGGTTTGCGCTCCGAAGTGCATGCTCGCCACGGAGTACATTCCCAGCGGGAACACGATGCTCCACAGATCCGACTCGTAGCGCAGTGGGACGCGCCGGATGCCATGCCGCCACACACCGAAGATCACGAGAAGCGGAATCCACCACACGCCGAACGCCCAGAGCACATACGTCAGCCCAGCGACGACCGGGGTCGTCACGGCCATGATAGGCAACCCAGACGGCATAGCGAGTATGTGCGAACCTGCGAGCACGGTGATCGCCGTGGCACCCATGTAAATCCAGTAGGAGGGCCCCAGCGTGGAGGCCTCATTGCGGGTGGTGAGTAAGCGCAGCGTGACGAGAGTTGCCAGCATGAGATAGAGAACGACACCGATTCCCCACAGCGCTACGGATATCGCCGCGAGCAACTGGCTGTCCATACCTTGTGCGATCTCTGCGCCGACGGCGGCCAGCGACTGCGTGGCCACCACCCACAGGAACCAGCTTCCGTTCACCTGGGTCGCGACGGGCCGTTCCCGCTTTCCCAGCATGAGCACGGCCTGAACACCGTAATTGAGCAACAGCCATATCGGCACACTGATAATGGCAAGCGTGATGCCTGCCACTGGTGCCTCCCAATACAGCCGGACGGCGACAACGTTGATGGCCGCGACGATCGTGAAATATCCGAATGCGCGCTCCGGTTCGCGAGCATCACGAGCGACGGCATCCGGATGCCGAATCAGCCGCCAGACGAGTCCAAAGGTGAGGGCGACGAGGCCGGTTATCGCCAGCGCGAGCATCACGTACGAGACAACGCTCCATCCGACCAAAAGGAGGGCGGTGGATACAATTCCTGTCGCCATGACGAACGCGAACGCACCTGGTGGAAGGGTGCGAATGTCAGCATCAAGCCGCACCCAAAGCTGAGACATCCTTTTACGGTAATACCGTGCGGAACTCGCCGGGCGAGAAAACCCTCAGAGACGTTAGACAACCATCCGCAGCGGCTGTTCGAGGATTCCGACCAGATCGCGGAGGAACGCCGCGGCGACGGCACCGTCCATGACCCGGTGGTCGACCGTCAAGGTGATCTTTAGTTTGGACACGTCGACGAGCACACCGTCGCGGAGCACCGGTACCGCGCTCGCGGCGCCGACGGCGAGAATGGCCGCCTCCGGCGGATTGATGACGGCGGTGAACTGGTCGATTCCGAACATGCCGAGGTTGGAGATACTGAAGGTGCCACCCGTCATCTCATCAATCGTGAGTTTGCTCTCCCGCGCTTTCGCGGCGAGCGTCACCGTCGTGCGGGCAATCTCGGCAAGGCTCTTGCCGTCGGCATCCCGGATGACGGGCACCAGCAGCCCCGCTTCCGTCGCGACGGCGATTCCAATGTTGACACGGCCATGCCGCATGATCTTGTCACCACCCCAGGATGAGTTCGCCTCCGGGTGCTGTCGAAGAGCGACTGCCGCCGCACGAACAAGAAGGTCGTTGATGCTCACCTTGACGCCCTGCGACTCAAGGCTCGCGTTGGCCTCGACGCGGAACGCAATGAGTTTGTCGACGTTGACGACGCTCGTGAGGAAGAAGTGCGGGACCGCCTGGCTTTCGGTGAGTCGCTTCGCCGCGACCATCCGGATGCGATTGACCGGCACTTCCTCGTCCGTGGCAGCTATCGCTGCGGTTGACACGCTGGGTTGAGTTGCCGTTGCCTGAGCGGAAACCGCCGGTGACACGACAGCGAGCGACGTGTCGGGCGAAGCGGCGATCGCCGCTTGAACATCGGCGCGGACAATCCGACCCTGCGGGCCGCTCCCCGCGAGCGAAGCCAGGTCGATTCCGTGTTCCTTCGCGATCTTTCGGGCCAGCGGGGAGGTGCGCGCGCTGGAAGTTGCCGTGGACTGCTGTTTTGGTGACGCCGTCTCCGACTGCTCCTCAACCGGCGGCACGTCGGATGACTGGTCGTGAGAAACAACCTGCGGCGGTTCCGCAACCGGCGGCTCCTCGACCGGCGGCTCCTCGACCGGCGGAGTCTTTGCAGACGGCTTCGCAGCCGGTGTCTTCTTTCCGCTTCCCTCGCCGATGACCGCAACCGGTGTTCCAATGGGGACAACCGTTCCCGCTTCAACGAGCTGCTGTTCGAGTACCCCCGACTCGAAGGCCTCGAGATCCATCGTCGCTTTGTCAGTTTCGATCTCGGCCAGAATGTCGCCCTTCGCGACCTTGTCCCCTACGTTCTTCAACCACTTCGAGAGCTCTCCCTCTTCCATGGTGTCCGACAGGCGTGGCATGACAACCTCAGACATGATGACTCCCTCCGAAAGCGGATGCGTCAAGCGTCTCGCGGATGACTTTCGTGAGCGACGTGGCATCCGGCATCGCCGCTCGCTCCAGCGGCTTTGAGTAGGGAAGAGGCACCTCGGCCGCCGCGACCCTGCGCACCGGAGCATCAAGCCAATCGAAGACCGCCTCCCCGAGGGTTGCCGAAATTTCAGCACCGATACCAAAGCTCAGCATGTCGTCCTCGAAAATGACTGCACGGCTGGTCTTCTTCACGGATTCACAGAATGTTTCACGGTCAAGCGGGCGCAGGCTCCTCAGGTCGATGACTTCGATCGAGATCCCCTCTTCGGCGAGTTGCTCGGCCACCTCAAGTGCCGTGACGACGCCGCGCGAGTAGCTGACGACCGTCAGGTCTTTCCCCTCGCGCGCGACCGCCGCACGCCCGATTTCACCGACCTGCTCGCCGTCCGGAACCTCTCCCTTGAGGCTGTAGAGGGCGAGGTTTTCTAGAAACAGGACAGGGTCGTCGTCGCGGATCGCCGCAGTGAGCAGCGCCTTCGCATCGGCTGGATTGGAGGGTGCGACGACCTTGAGCCCTGGGATGTGCGCGTACCAGACTTCGAGGTTCTGCGAGTGCGTTGCGGCAAGTTGCTGGCCGCTGCCGCCGGGCGTGCGGATGACCATGGGCACCCTGACCTGCCCGCCGAACATCCCGTACATCTTGGAGGCGTGGTTCACGATCTGGTCGATCGCTATGAGCGAGAAGTTGAGCGTCATGATCTCGACGACAGGGCGCAGGCCGAGCATCGCAGATCCGATTGCGACGCCCGTGAATCCCTCTTCGGAGATCGGAGTGTCGACGACGCGTCGCGGACCGAATTCTTTCAGCAACCCTGCGGTGATCTTGTACGAGCCCTCGAAGACTCCGATCTCTTCGCCGATCAGGTAGACGTTCTCATCGCGGGTCAACTCGGCGCGCAACGTGTCATTGAGCGCTTGCCGATAGGTCATCTCGGTCATGACATCACCATGATCGGGTCGCCGGGGTACGCGTGGGAGGCGTTCGGAACAGGAGTCGCATAAACGCGATCGAAGAGTTCGTCCGGCGACGGATCGGGACTCGAGTCGGCGAACTCCACGGCCTTCGTCACCCTCGACTCCACCGCATTGTGGATGACCTCCGCCGCTTTCGCGTCAAACACACCGCCCTTGATAAGTCGGTTCCGGAACGCGGGAACCGGGTCGTTCGCCTGGGCCTCCTCGTTGTCCTCCGTGGAACGGTAGCGAGCCGGGTCAACCACTGAATGCCCCTTGAGGCGGAAACTCATGGTCTCGAGGATGCTGGGTTGCCGTTCCACCCTCGCCTTCTCCAGCGCAGCGAGCGCCGCGTCCCGTACCGCGATCGGGTCGTCACCATCAACCCGCACGCCCGGAATGCGGTACGCACAACCGCGCTTGTACAGATCGGGTTCAGCGGAAGCGTGTTCTACGGGGGTGCCCATCCCGAGGCGGTTGTTCACGATGACGTAGACGATGGGGAGTTTCCACAGCCCCGCCAGATTGAGCGACTCGTGGAATGCGCCGATATTGGTAGTCGCATCCCCGAGCAGGCACATGACAGCTTCAGACTTGGGGCCCGCCTCGCCGCGGTAGTTGACGGCGAATGCGGCGCCGGTGGCGGGAGGGATTTGCCCGCCGACAATGCCGTAGCCACCCATCATCCGTAACTTCAAATCGAACATGTGCATGGAACCGCCCCGGCCGCCGACGACGCCGGTCGACTTGCCGAACAGCTCGGCCATGACGTTGCCCGGGTCCATTCCCCGGATGATCGCGTAGCCGTGGTCGCGATAGGTCGTGTAGAGGTAGTCGGTTTCCCGGAGTGCGGACATGAGGCCGACCACCGTGGCTTCTTCGCCTAGATTCAGATGGCAATAGCCGCCGATCTTCGCTCGCGCGTACATTTCGGCCGCACGCAACTCGAACTCGCGCACGAGAACCATCTGCTCGTAGTATCTGCGGAGCACGTCAGCGGAGTCGCCGACCTGCTTCACAGTCTTCCTGGCACCTGCCGGACGTCGTGTGTCCGCCATGGAGGCCTCGCTTTCCATAGACCACTCGCCTCAAGCCTATTCCTCCCTCCGCGGTCGGTGCCGACCACAATGAATTTCTCTCGCGTTGACAGTCTTCACGGAACAGCGGACTATGGAGAGGAAGATCACCGTCGGCGGTGAGAATGCTCCGTCGGCTAGGCGGAGGAGTGGAAATGAACAGTTTTGGTGCACGTGCTGACCTCACGGTGGGCGATAAGACATACGAAATCCACCGACTGGATGTCATTGCCGGGGTTAAACGACTCCCGTACAGCCTCAAAGTGTTGTTGGAGAACCTGCTTCGAAACGAGGACGGGACCCTCGTGACAGCCGACCAGGTTCGCGCTGTCGCCGAATGGGATCCCGCCGCCGATCATGGCGCGGAGATCCAGTACACCCCGGCCAGAGTTCTCCTTCAGGATTTCACCGGAGT
>JBDTCD010000159.1:0-3820 GCA_039923755.1 Terrimesophilobacter sp.
GTGGATCGACCGCACGGAGATCCCCTCGGATAAGGCGCGGTACGGTTCCTTCTACCTGCTCGCCGAAGAGGCAGAGAAAGCGGTTCGCGACATCATCGTCGAGGCGCAGGGTGCCGAGGTCGGCACCGAAGAGCGAAAGTTCGGCGACCTGTTCGCGAGCTTCATGGACGAGGAGCGCGCAGAGGAGCTCGGAAGTACGCCGATCGCGCCGATGCTGGCGGCGATCAAATCCATCGACTCGATTGGTGGTGTTTTGCGCGGCCTCGGTCGGTTGGAGCGGACCGGGATCACGGGTTTCGTGCAGCTCTTTGTCGACAATGACCCCGGGAACCCGGAACGCTATCTCGTTTTCCTTGAGCAGGGTGGTCTCGGCCTGCCTGACGAGTCTTACTATCGAGAAGACAAATTCGCCGACGTTCGCCACAAGTATCTCCCCTTCCTTGAACTGATGTTTGCGCACGCAGGCCTTGACGAGACGAGCGAGCGGGCCAGGCGCGTGTTCGCGCTGGAGACCGACATCGCCACGCACCACTGGGACAACGTCGCCAGTCGCGACAGCGAAAAAACCTATAACCTCCGGACCTGGTCGGAGGTCGACGGCCCTGATCTCTCAGGTTGGCTCGAGGAGCTTGATCCCCCTCAGGGCTCTTTTGCTGAAGTCGTTCTTCGCCAGCCAAGTTTTCTTGAAGGGCTCGCCCTGCTTCTTGTCGACGATCGCGTCGAGGACTGGAAGGACTGGATGCGGTGGCAGATCATCCGATCCTCCGCCGCGTACCTTTCGGGCGCCTTCGTGTCTGCCAACTTCGACTTCTACGGCAAGACCTTGACCGGAACGCCGGAGCTGCGTGCGCGATGGAAGCGCGGAGTGTCCTTCGTCGAGGGAATGATGGGTGAGGCGGTCGGGCGCACCTATGTCGACCGGCACTTCCCGCCCGCAGCGAAGACCGCGATGGATGTGCTCGTCGCAAATCTCATCGAGGCGTACCGGAACAGCATCACAGGGCTGGCTTGGATGACGAAGGAGACTCAGGTTCGCGCCCTCGACAAGCTAGACAAGTTCACTCCGAAGATCGGGTATCCAGTGAAGTGGCGCGACTACTCGTCGCTGGAGACGAGTGCGACCGACCTGATCGGCAACCTGCGCACGGCAAGCGAGTTCGAGTTCCAACGCGAGCTCGGAAAGATCGGTAAGCCACTCGATCGCGACGAGTGGTTCATGACGCCGCAGACCATCAACGCCTATTACAACCCTGGATTTAACGAGATCGTTTTCCCCGCGGCCATCCTCCAATTCCCGTTCTTCGAAGAGACGCGGGATGCCGCAGCCAACTATGGCGCGATCGGCGCGGTGATCGGGCACGAGATCGGTCACGGGTTCGACGACCAGGGCTCCAAGTACGACGGCGATGGCCGGCTCACCGACTGGTGGACCGCCGCAGATCGCGCGGAGTTCGAAAAGCTCACCGGATCCCTCATCGCGCAGTACAACGCCCTCGCTCCTGCGCAGGTGCCCGAGCATCATGTCAACGGGGCGCTCACGATCGGAGAGAACATCGGCGACCTTGGTGGGCTCGGAATCGCGTGGAAGGCGTACCTGATTTCGCTCGCGGGCGAAGAGCCGCCGGTGATCGATGATATGACGGGGGCCGAGCGATTCTTCCTGTCATGGGCGCAGGCGTGGCAGTTGAAGGCCAGGGATGAAGAGGTGATCCGGCTACTCGCGATCGATCCGCACGCGCCAAACGAGTTCCGCTGTAACCAGATTGTTCGTAATCTCGACGGTTTCTATGAGACCTTTGGTGTGACCGATTCCGATGAGTTGTGGCTCGCCCCAGAAGAACGCGTGACCATTTGGTAACACACACCCGAGATGACATTCGACGCAACCGGGTTCGCATCAAGCGTGAACCCCGGCACCGCGGTGTTGGAGGAGCGGAAAACTTCTCCAGCACCTTCACTGCGCTCGGAATGCTCGGTTACGAGGGCGCACATGTCTCCGCAAACATTCTGGACCTCTCAAACGGGTTGGTGCAGTGTGCAATTGATGACCGAATTGTGCTGCCGACCGCAAGCGTGGGCAAAGTACTTCTCCTCATCGAAGTGTCGGCGAGGCTGACCGCTCGCGAATTCTCGGGGTACGGCATTCTGGACAAGTCCCTTCGCGACGCAGCAACCGAATCAGGGCTCTGGCAGCACCTTCAGGCACCGTCGCTGCCTGTCGCCGACCTGGCAGCCCTCGTGGGCGCGACCAGCGATAATCTGGCCACGAACGTTCTTTTGCGCCAGGTTGGTCTGGATGCCGTGCGGGCGCGATCAGAATCGCTGGGTCTGGCTCGTACTGCTCTACTTGATCTTGTTCGCGATACCAGAGGTCCGGATGATGCCCCGCAGCTTTCCGTCGGTTCGACCGCAGAACTCAGCTGGCTTTTCGGAGCGCTCTACCGGGGACAGGTGGTCGACCTCGTCACGAGTCGGCGCGTAATGGGCTGGCTCTCGCTCAACACCGATCTGTCTATGGTGGCGAGCGCATTCGGTCTTGACCCTTTGTCGCACCGTTCTGTCGACCACGGCATCCAGTTGGTCAACAAGACCGGAACGGATATCGGCATCCGCAGCGAGGTAGGAATTCTTAAAGGTCCGCGCACCGCTGTTGCCTACGCCGTGACCGTTCAGTTCCGCGACGATTCTCTGGCACGACGGCTCCGGGTGCTGGACTCCATGCGCACGGTCGGCTTCGATCTGCTCGAATATGTACATTAGCTCGACGCTCACCCGAACTCGCACTTGTCACACATTCGGGGGGTGGTGTACCGTGGGCTTCGCACCTGAGCATTGCGCTACCCGAATTCCGCAAAGCTGACCCCCGACAGTGTGCGCTTGAGAAGGTGATACCCCGACACCATTTCGGCCGTCCCCCGCGGCCGCATCGCTGAGCCAGACGCTCTACGACTTACCCCCGATCCGATTGACTTCTGAATGTCAATCGATTCTCCGTTGTCGAGCCAGTCGCGCACAGCCGACGATGCAACAACACCCGAAAGCACGACTTGCTTGTTGTCATTCACTTAGGAGAACCCCCATGAATACCAAGAAACTTCTGGCAATTGGGAGCGCACTGCTCTTGGTTGCCGGCTTTGTCTCGATCGGCGCAGGACCAGCAAACGCCGAAAATGCAGACAATACGAACAACACTTCATACTGGGAAAACGTGTACCCAGGCTCCACGTGTTATAAGGATGATGCAAAATACGGTGCGGTGAGCAGCGACGGTATGACCGTTACGCTCTCCGGATCCTACGACTGGACCGCGCTTATCGTTAAGGGTGGCGCAGTTGACTATGGACAGGGACCGGGGAACAAGGTTTATGGCAGTCCAGTTTCGGGTACTCCCTATTCCCCCCCTCTGAACGCGGGGAATCAGCAGGCCGCCGTCTCACATTGGATCGTTTGCGTGGGTAATCCTCCACCACTGATTAAGGTGACGCCGGTGAAGCCGGAGGTGACCTCCCATGATGTGTGTGGTGTTGCTAATGACTCCTTGACGGTGGATTCGTCCATGACGGGTGTTGTCTACACGGTGTCGTGGAATGGTGACCACTCGGTGGCCACGGTGACGGCGACGGTGTCGGATTCGTCGAAGTATGTTTTCGCCGAGGGTGCGACTACCTCGTGGACATACGACTTCACGAACGAAGCCTGCCCGCCGACGGTGGTGACGCCGGTGAAGCCGGAGGTGACCTCCCATGATGTGTGTGGTGTTGCTAATGACTCCTTGACGGTGGATTCGTCCATGACGGGTGTTGTCTACACGGTGTCGTGG
>JBDTCD010000160.1:0-9398 GCA_039923755.1 Terrimesophilobacter sp.
TGACGTAGTCCTCCACTACTGAGGTCGTAGAGCCCGGCTTTGCCGTCACGGACCACCCCCTGTCGTCACGGTTAACACGATGAGCGCAAGGTTCAGCGCAATCACCAGCACGACGATCGTACCGAGAACCCAGCGCACGACGGGGCGGTTCGCGGACTCGCCCATCAGGGCCCGATCATTCGTAAGTCTCATGAGCGGTATGAGTGCGAACGGGATGCCGAAGCTCAGGAATACCTGGCTGAGAATGAGCGCCCAGGTCGGATCCACACCGAGAGCGAGAATCGCGATCGCGGGAATGAGGGTGATCACTCGCCGGGCGAAAAGGGGGATTTGGCGGTGCAGGAGCCCCTGCATGATCGTGGCGCCCGCGTAGCTGCCGACCGATGTCGACGCGAGGCCGGATGCCAGCAATCCGATGGCGAAAACGAACGCAATCCCGGGGCCGAGCGACGTCTGGATTGCCGCGTGAGCACCCTCGATCGTGTCCGTGCCGCTGACCCCGCGCAAGTTGACTGCGGCGAGTAGAAGCATCCCGAGATTGACGATTCCCGCAAGCCCAAGAGCGATCAGCACGTCCCATTTGGTGGTGCGGAGAAGCCGTGAACGACCTTCGTTTGTGGCCATTCCGTGCCGGTCCCGCGCAAGCGCAGAATGCACATAGATCGCGTGCGGCATGAGGGTTGCGCCGAGCATACTCGCGGCCAGCAGTACCGAATCAGTTCCGGCAAAGCGGGGCAGGAGCCCGCCGACAACGGCACCGCCATCCGGTGGGTTCACGAAGAGTCCGGCGAGGAACCCGATGGCAATGATGGCCAAGAGCCCGATGATGACCGATTCGAATGGACGCTGGCCGAACCGGTTTTGCAGCGAGAGCAAAACCATGGAGACAACGCCGACGATGATACCTCCGAGAAATAGTGGAATGCCGAACAAGAGGTATAGCGCGATCGCACCTCCGATGACTTCGGCAAGATCGGTTGCGACGGCAACGAGTTCGGCTTGGGCCCAAAATGCGCGGCGTTGCCCCGTCCTCAGGCGAGTGCCGAGGAGCTCAGGCAGGGAACGCCCCGTGATAATCCCCAGTTTCGCGGACTGATACTGCACGATTGCCGCCATGAGGTTGGCGGCCACGATGACCCACACCAGCAGATAGCCGTAGCGGGCGCCACCGGTGAGGTTTGCTGCCACGTTTCCGGGGTCGACGTAGGCGATTGATGCGACGAAGGCGGGACCGAGAAGCATCCACGAGCGGTTACTCGACAACCGCCAAAAGTTTCGGCGGGGCCTCTCGCGAGTCTTCGGCATACCGAAATCTTACCGTGGCTGTCGATGTCAGTCGTGTAGATGATCCTCGTGCTGAGCGTGTTCGACCGGTTCGAGCTGAAAGGTCGAGTGCGCAACGTCGAAATGGTCGGCGAGGCACTCCGCAAGTTCATCCAGAAGTTTGCCAGCCTCGTTTCTGGCAAACACCTCCTCCTCCACCACAATGTGTGCCGAGAACACCGGATGGCCGGACGTGATCGCCCACACATGGACGTCGTGCACATCGACAACTCCGTCGGTCCGAAGGATGTGGTCGCGAATCTCCGCGACACTCGTATCCACCGGAACCGACTCGCTCAACACCCGCGCCGCATCCCGAAGCAGGAACACCGCACGGGGTGCGATCATGAGCGCTATCGCGAGGGAGGCGATGGCGTCCGCCGGCATAAAACCGGTGGCCAGGATGATGACGGCAGCAACGATTGCGGCAATCGATCCGAGCAGGTCACCGAGCACCTCGAGATAGGCACCTCGCATGTTGATCGATGACTTTGCCTGGGGCCGAAGGATGTACGCGGCAACGAGGTTTGCCACAAGACCAAGAGAGGCGACAAAAAGCATCGGCACGCTCTTGATCTCCACCTCACCCGGCTCGAGGAGCCGCGACACTGCTTGATACCCAACCGAAATTGCGACGGCGAGGAGAATTCCTCCGTTGATGAGCGCGCCGAAGACTTCGGCACGCTGAAATCCGAAGGTGGAACGCTCGGTCGCGGGTTTGGCAGCGATCACGGTTGCGGCGAGCGCCACCATCAGCCCAATGGTGTCAGAGAACATGTGGCCGGCATCAGCGAAGAGCGCGAGCGAACCGGTGAAGATCGCCCCCGCGACCTCGACGATGAGAACCACCACGATAATACCGAGCACAATGGACAACCGGGTCCGGTTGGCGATGGTGTGGTGGTGGCCGCTCATGCCATCAACAGTATGGGGAACCGATCAAGGGAGCCAAACGTCGAGGGTTGTCGGGAACGATTGTCATTGTCAGGAAGTCGACAAACGCGCTCGCACCAGAGGGATGAGCTGGCTGAATGCGCGACGACGGTGGCTGATCGCATCCTTCTGTTCCGGCAAAAGTTCGGCAGAGGCAACACGGTAGCCGTCCGGCTGGAATACCGGATCGTAACCGAAACCATGCGCACCCGTTGGTTCATGCAGGACGGTTCCCGTCCACACGCCAAGTTCCACGTGCTCGAACCCCTCTGTGACGAAGGCCGCGGCGCAACAGAATTCGGCTCGGCGGTCCTCTGCGCGATCTGCTCCAGCCCGCTCCAATTCCGCGAGCAGGTGTGCGACATTGTCGGAGTCGACGCGCGTTCCCGCATACCGCGCAGAGTGGATGCCGGGGGCACCCCCGAGGACCTCGAGGCAGATTCCCGAATCGTCGGCGATGGTCGGAATCCCCGTGTGCGCGAACGCCGCACGCGCCTTGATGAGCGCGTTCTCCTGGAAAGTCAGGCCATCCTCCACCGGTTCCGGCCCGTCGTATCCGATGAGATCGATTCCGGCGAGAAGCGGGCCGAGGATTCGCCGCAACTCGTCGACCTTGTGCGGATTATGCGTGGCAAGGACAAGCTTCATTGGCGTGCCATCACCCACTCAAAGCTGCTGACTGCAGACCGGAGAGCGTCTTCGCGCCTCCGAGGGCCAAGTCGAGAAGGGCATTGAGTTCGCTGCGGTCAAAGGGGGCGCCTTCCGCGGTCCCTTGCACTTCGACGAACAGACCGCGACCAGTGACGACGACATTCATGTCGGTCTCGGCCCGCACATCTTCGGTGTACGCGAGATCGAGCATCGGAGTGCCGTCGATGATCCCGACGCTCACGGCGGCGACGCTGTCGAATAGCGGCTTCGCGTTTTTGCCAATGAACTGCTTCGCACGACCCCACTCGAGCGCCTCGGCCAGCGCGACGTAGGCACCGGTTATGGCGGCAGTGCGGGTACCGCCATCGGCCTGCAATACATCGCAATCGATGACAATAGTGTTCTCACCGAGGGCCTTCATATCCACAACTGCGCGCAGTGAGCGGCCGATAAGCCGTGAAATCTCATGGGTGCGGCCGCCGATGCGACCCTTGACCGATTCGCGATCCATGCGTTCGTTGGTAGAACGGGGCAGCATCGAGTACTCGGCGGTCACCCAGCCCTTGCCCTTGCCTGTCATCCAGCGTGGCACGCCATTCGTAAAGGACGCAGTGCACAGGACTTTGGTGCGGCCGAAGGAAATGAGGGCGCTTCCCTCCGCCTGCTCGCTCCAACCGGGTTCGATGGTGATCGAGCGAAGCTCGTCGGTGGCCCTGCCGTCCGCTCTGGGTCCTGTGCCGGCTGCATCTGTCATGTCAGGGGCTTTCCTCTGCTGTCGTGGGGGTTCCGATCTCAACCAATTGCACTGCGGATACCTCGGGACCGAGAAACCGCCTCGCCAGAAGAAGAAACTCTGCTTTGCTGTCACCCGTCGCTTCAAAACGATAGAGCGGCGGTGTCGTCGAGTCGCGGAGCAACTGGTGTTTGACGAGCGTATCGAACACGTCGTATGCCGTCTCCTCGGCGCTCGAGACGAGGGTTACTTCGCTGCCGAGAACGAACTGAATGGCGGCCGACATCAGGGGGTAGTGGGTACAGCCCAAGACGACCGTGTCCACACCGGCGGCCTTCAGCGGTGCGAGATATTCTTCGGTGACCCTGAACAGTTCGGGGCTGGATGTCACCCCTGCTTCGACAAATTCGACGAACCGCGGGCATGCTCTCGCGAAGAGTTCGAGTTCGGATGCTGCAGCGAACGCGTCCTCATACGCTTTCGACTTGATCGTGCCCTCTGTGCCGATCACGCCGACCCGATTGTTTCGTGTTTGACGCACTGCGGCACGCACTGCAGGCTGGATCACCTCGACGACGGGGATACCATAGCCATCCGTGAAACGCTCGCGCGCATCGCGCAGCATGGCAGCGGACGCGGTGTTGCACGCGATTACCAGGATCTTCACGCCCTGGGCGACCAGGTCATCCATTACTGCGAGGGCATACTCGCGCACTTGTGCAATCGGTTTCGGCCCATACGGCGAGTGCGCGGTATCGCCGATATAGATGATCGACTCGTTCGGCAACTGGTCGATGATCGCCCTGGCAACCGTGAGGCCACCAACTCCGGAGTCGAAGATCCCAATCGGTGCGTCGGTCACGATTCAAGAGTCTACCGACGCCCGAGGCGTACGTCGGCGCTGGCGTCGTGGCGAAGGCCAGAACTGGCCTTCGCTCCATGCTCCAGCGCGCAGGTAGGCTCGCACTGTGACCAGCGCGCTCTTGACTGACCGATACGAACTCACGATGGTGGATGCGGCCATGCGGGCAGGAACCGCGACCCGACGCTGCGTCTTCGAGGTGTTCGCCCGGCACCTGCCCAGCGGTCGGCGGTATGGCATCGTCGCGGGAACGGGACGTTTCATCGAACAGCTCGCCGAGTTTCGATTCGGCGACCCCGAACTCTCCTGGCTGAGCGACAACAGCGTGGTGGACACCGACACTCTCGAGTGGTTGGCCAACTATCGATTTCGTGGCAACATTTGGGGGTACCAGGAAGGAGAGGCGTACTTTCCCGGATCGCCCATCCTGGTCGTGGAGGGAACATTCGCTGAGTCCGTCGTACTCGAAACACTCGCCCTCAGCATCCTGAATTACGACTCTGCGGTAGCGAGCGCGGCTGCCCGGATGGTGAGTGCAGCTGGCGGGCGCCCCATCGCCGAGATGGGCTCGCGTCGAGCCACAGAACGCGGAGCGGTTGCCGCTGCCCGGGCCGCCTACATCGCCGGATTTGAAGCCACGAGCAACCTCGAGGCTGGCCGCACCTGGGGTATCCAGACCATGGGGACCGCCGCGCACTCCTTCACTCTTCTGCATGATACGGAAGAGGATGCTTTCCGCGCCCAGGTCGCAGCCCTCGGCTCTGAGACGACCCTTCTTGTCGACACGTACGACGTGACGGCCGCGGTCGACCTCGCGGTGCGAGTCGCCGGAACCGCGCTCGGCGCTATCCGCATCGACAGCGGTGACCTGCCGGGGCAGGCGTCTGCTGTGCGAAAGCAACTCGACGGCCTCGGTGCAAAGCATACAAAGATCACCGTCACCAGCGACCTCGACGAGTACACGATCGCCGCACTTAGGGCTGCACCGGTCGACTCTTACGGTGTCGGCACCTCGGTCGTCACAGGTTCCGGTTCGCCCACGGCGGGCATGGTCTACAAACTCGTGGCGCGAGAAGGGGCCGACGGGCAGTGGGTGCCAGTCGCGAAAAAGTCCACGGCAAAGCTCTCGATCGGGGGCCGGAAGTCCCCGATGAGGACACTCGTCGACGGCATCGCGACCTCGGAATTGCTTCACATTGAAAGCGATCCGGATGAGCCGACCGCCCCGGCTGGCGCCGGTCGGCCTTTGCTCGTACCCTTGGTCACCGGCGGAGAGCCCGATACACGTTATCTCGGCACCGCGGGAACAGCTCTCGCCCGTGCCCACCGCGCGGCCGCGGTCGCCGAACTTCCCACGGATGCTTTCCGGCTCGCGCGCGGCGAACCCGTCATTCCGACGATCTACACGTAATGGCCGGAACAGATCGGGTTCGGCTACTTCTTGAGCTTCTCGTAGACCTCTTTGCAGGTGGGACACACCGGGAATTTTTCGGGGTCACGCCCGGGTGTCCATAACTTGCCACACAGCGCGCGCACGGGCTTACCGGTGAGCGCCGACTCAAGGATCTTGTCTTTCGGGACGTAGTGGGAGAAGCGTTCGTGGTCGCCCTCCTCGAGTTGCTCCTGTTGAAGTAGCTCTTCGAGCTCGCGATCAAGAGTGGATGTGCCACCACCGGTGTGGTCAGTGTCGGGACTGCTCATGGATCCAGCTTAATGCGCGCACGCGCACGGCCCGGGCAGAAAAAATCAATAGCGTGCCGTGAAGGCCAGCAGCTCCGGTCCGCGCGCCTCGAATACGCGACCGCCGAGACGGATACCGCCCCAGAGCGCCGCGGTCCCGATCAACAGTCCGACGAGAAGAGCCGCGACAGGCCATGCACCTCCGAAGGCGATGCCGATCACGGCCAAAACGACCGTCGGAGCCGTGACGGTAAGCACGGCGAGGAGGGACAGTCCTTGCACCCAGGACGCTCCACCCGCGCTCGACTGGGGTTGCGCGAAAGGGCTGTCCCCAGGATGGACGGCAGGGTACGGAAAGCCGGCCGAAATAATGCTCGACAGTCCGAGGCCGACAAAAAGCGTGCACAGGCTGACGCCGAGGAGCGACGGCAGGACGTCCGCCGACCCGTATCCCCATGCACTCAACGGAGTCCCGACGACGATGACGATGAGCCCTAGCGCAAGCGGTGGGACCACGCGGCCGAGCCGATCTGAACGGCCATCTGTATTAGACGCAATATGCAGCCACACAGCTGTGTTGTCGAACGCGACATCGTTGTGCACTGTGCTCCACGCGAGAAAAAAGCACATCACGGGCACAGGTAATAACACGAGATAGTGCAGCGGTACCCCGGCGATTGCCAGGGCACCGACCATAACTGCGGGCACGATGGGAACGATCACGAGCGCGGACCGGTAACGAGCGTCACGCCCCCAATAGCTGAGGCTTCGCGCGGCGATCACACCGGCCGGTGTGGCGGGGACTCGGGCGAACCAGCCGAGTCCGGTGTACTCGCGGGTGCGGGAGACCCGATCCGGCCGTACGAGCATTTCCGCGACAAGCGCACGCCATGCAAGCCAAAGCACGCCGACGAAAGCGAGCGCGATGAGGAGTTCGACGGATGCTTCCCCCGCGTTGCCGGCGGCAGCAGCTGCGGGTGCCGCCCACACCGCTCCGAGCGGTGTCCACGCGACGACGTCGGCGATCGAATGCAGAACCGCGATTCCCTGCTTTTCCCAATTGACCGTAACCATGATGGCGATCAGCGGCGACAGCGCGCTCAGGACGATGAGGGCGATCAGCCCTGTCGCTTCACGGGCACGGCGAGTGGACAGGAGCAGAGTGGCGACCGTGGTGGTGACGCGAGACCCGAGGATGCAGGTCACGACAATCACTAGCGCGCTCACAATGGCCACGAGGATTGCCGGCACCGTCCTCGACCAGGTGACAATTTGCGCGGCCGCAATGAGGGCCATCACGAGGGCGGGTACCCCGACAAATGCTGCCGCTGCGAGCCCGATCGCAAGTTGCGATGGGGGGATCCCAAAGAGGGAGAACTTGCGCGGGTCGATCGTGTCGTCGGCTCCGAACACAAGCGGGACGAGGAGGAATCCAAGGACAATGAGGGACCCGGCGACAACGACGATACTTCTGGCGAGTTCGACATCCACGGCCCGCAGCCCGGCCAGTGACACGATCGCCACGAATGCCGCACCGAGGCCGTAGAGCAACCCCACGATGAGCCCGAACACCTGCCATGGGCTGCGTCGGAAGAGATTGCCGAGCAGCCGAAGCTTCAGTCCGAGAAACTGTGCAACCACTCGAGACCCTCCACGGTCGACTTGCCCCCGGCCAGTTCCACGAACTTCTCCTCGAGCGATCCTGCACCACGGACCTGATCGACAGTTCCCGAAGCGAGCACTAGTCCGTCGACGATGATCGCGACCGAATCACAGACCCGCTCGATGAGGTCCATGCTGTGGCTGGACAGCACGACGGTGCCTCCTGCCGCAACATACCGGCGAAGGATTTCGATGATGTTCGACGCGGATATCGGGTCCACAGACTCGAACGGCTCATCGAGCACGAGTAGGCGCGGAGAATGCATGAGAGCGGCTGCAAGCGACAGTTTTTTCGTCATTCCCGCCGAATAGTCGGCCACGAGCCGAGTCAAGGCATCTTCGAGACCGAAGGATGCTGCCAGCTGCGCCACGCGCTCGCGCACCGTGTCCGCCGGGAGGCCCCGCAGCACTCCCGCGTAGAACAGAAGCTGGCTGCCGGTCAGCCGGTCGAACAGTCGCAAGCGATCAGGCAGAACCCCCATCTGACGCTTCGCGGCCGCCGGGTCCTGCCAGACATTGGCGCCGTGCACGATGACGGTGCCAGCATCCGGCCGCAACAACCCCGTGATCATGGACAACGTGGTGGTCTTGCCCGCACCATTGGGGCCGACGATGCCGAAAATCGTTCCAGCCTGGACATCGAGGTCAATGCCCGCGACAGCGGCGTTTTCACCGAAGTGCTTCGCCAGGCCATGAACTTCGAGAACACGCTCGAGCGCGGGTAAAGGTCGGCCCGCTCGCTTCGTCGTCGCCGCTGACGGGGTCTTTCCCTTGCGCAGAGCCGATTGGATTTCACGCTTCTCGCGCGCTGCATCCGACTCAAGTTTCGCGATGAGCTCGTCGAACTGCGCGAGGGTGCTGTCGGCTTTCTCCACGGAGTCCACCGTACCAACCTCACAGTGCCTCACATCACTCTCGAGATGGATCATTACGAAATGGACACAACCCCAATGTTCCCAGCCTCTACCAGCACGTGAAGGATAAAGTTGGCTCAGCACGAAGAGGTGTCGGAAGTATTGTCGCGCCCCCGAACAACGGGTGGTTTTTCGGGACAATCACGACATCGAAGGAGCACCAATGAGCACGCAGATCGTTATCCTGGCCGCCGGGATGGGCAGCAGGCTCGGTCGCTCATTGCCAAAACCCCTCACCGAATTGGGTGATGGCCGCACCATCATGCGGCAGCAGTTCGACAACATCCACCATGCTTTCGGCTCGAACGCGAAGGTGACGATCGTGGTCGGCTACAAGCTCGAGCACATCATTGAATCGTTCCCGCAGGCATCCTTCGTGTACAACGAGCAATACGACCAGACCAACACCTCCAAGAGCCTCCTTCGCGCCCTTCGCGCGTCCGCCCCCGGCGGCGTTCTGTGGATGAACGGTGACGTCGTCTTCGACCCTGAAGCACTCGAACGTGCCGCGATGTTCGTTGCCCGGGACCAATCATTTGTTTCGGTCAACACCGCAAAGGTGTCGGACGAAGAGGTCAAATACACGACCGACCCACAAGGGTACATCCACGAACTTTCCAAGACAGTCAAGGGGGGACTG
>JBDTCD010000161.1:0-6955 GCA_039923755.1 Terrimesophilobacter sp.
CATTCTGGGTCACGCTCTGGAAACGAACTCCGAGCTTGAAGTCGATTCCGCGCTTACGGAAAGCTCGCTCAAACTGCTTGCTCACCGTTTCGTCCTCATTGGGGACTAGGTGGGGGAGCGCTTCGACAATGGTCACCTCTGCGCCCCACGAGCGCCATACGCTCGAAAATTCGACGCCGATGACACCGCCGCCGAGGACGGCGACTTTGCGCGGTACGAAGGACAGTTCAAGCGCCTGCTCGGAGGTGATGACGCGTCCTCCGATTTCCAGCCCCGGCAAGGACCGTGAGTAGGATCCGGTAGCCAAAACGACGTTCTTTCCGGTGATGGTGTTCTCTCCCACCAGAACGGTAGTCGCCGACGACAGTTTGCCTTCGCCTTCGATCACGGTGATACCACGAGCCTTGATCAGCCCCTGTAGACCCTTGTACTTACTGGCGACGATGCCCTCGCGGTACGCGGTTACTCCGGCGATATCGATACCCTCGAATTGAGTCGTCACGCCGAACTTGGCGGCCTCGCGCGCGACGTCCGCAACCTCGGCGGAGTGCAGGAGCGCCTTGGTGGGAATGCACCCGACGTGCAGGCACGTGCCACCGAGCTTGTCCTTCTCGATGAGGGCAACGCTCATTCCCAGCTCAGACGCCCTGAGCGCTGCAGCGTATCCGCCACTTCCTGCTCCAAGGACGACAAGGTCAAAGTTCTGTTCCGACACCGGGCAACTCCCTTGAGACTCAGCCTGTTCACACACCGGTGCGCGCGATCGCGCAGCGGGGGATTGGTCTGGCAGGTTTTCCCACCAACTCGACTTTACTACGCGAGGGAAATTCGCTCTGCCAGCGTGAGCAAGGTCCGCACGGCGATTGCCGTGGGTCCCTTTCCGGTGTAGCCGTATGTTGCTCCGTCATTGTTGGCCGGGCCAGCTATGTCGAGGTGCGCCCAGGGGATCCGCGAACCGCTTTCTGACTTACCGATGAACTCCTGCAGAAAAACTCCGGCAAGAAGCATGCCTGCAGCGGTGCTTCCGATCTTTGCATTGGCGATGTCGGCAACGTCTGAATTCAAAAGAGCGCGCAACTCGCCCGGAAGCGGCATGGGCCAGAAGTTTTCGCCCGCAACCTTGGACGCGGAAACGACATCGGCGACCAGCGTTTCGTCACCCATGATTCCCACGTAACGATCGCCAAGCGCGACTCGTGCGGCGCCAGTAAGCGTCGCAACGTCGATGATCGCATCCGGGTGCTCTTCGCTCGCCGCCACTAGGCCGTCTGCGAGCACGAGGCGCCCTTCGGCATCCGTGTTCAGCACCTCAACGGTCTTGCCGCCTCGAATCGTCAACACGTCGTTGGGCCGAATAGCGGAGCCAGAGGGTAAGTTCTCCGCAATGCACAACCATGCTGTTACGCGAATGCCGAGACGTAGTCTCGCTGCGGCGAGCGCGACGGCGAGCACCGTCGCAGCGCCCGTCATGTCGTATTTCATTCCCACCATGGATGCAGCTGGCTTGAGTGAGAGCCCGCCGGAGTCGAAGGTGATGCCCTTGCCAACGAGCGCGAGGTGCCTGGTTGCCCCGGCGGGCGCGTACTCGACCTTGACCAGTCGAGGAGATCGGGTTGAGCCTTGGCCGACGCCGATGATTCCACCGAAACCACCGTCCGCAAGTTCCTTGTCGCCGAGAACGGTCACGGTGACCGGTGCTCCGTCGGCGAGTTCCTGGGCCGCAATGGCAAAAGTCTCTGGGTAGAGGTCGAGTGGAGGAGTGTTCACGAGGTCGCGGACCGAGTGCACGGCTCCGGCGACGATTGCGGCGCGGGCGAGTTCTCCTTCGCCGGCGTTGACCGCCGTCACGACGGTGATGTCGCTCGCAGGAAGCTTTGACGCGTCCTTCGGCTGGGAACGGTAGCGCGTAAAGGAATATGAGCCGATGGCGGCGCCCTCCAGTACGGCGAGAACATCTTCTGGGGTGGATGTTGGTAGTGCGAGAGAAAGGGTCGAGATTCCGGTCAACTGGCGAGAGGCAGATCCGGCGACCCTGCGAAGGACATTTGGGGTCACCTCCGCCGATCCCATCCCTACGAGTGCAATGCTCTTCGCCGATCCCGAAGGTGCCGAAAGCCGTCGAACTTCATCCTCCGCACCGGTGATTCCGAGCGCTACCATCGACGATCGAATGGGGTCTAGGGCGACATCATCGAAGTGGAGGATTGGTCCGGTATCGGAACTGCTTACCCCCAC
This sequence comes from Terrimesophilobacter sp., assembly GCA_039923755.1. Classification (GTDB taxonomy): domain Bacteria; phylum Actinomycetota; class Actinomycetes; order Actinomycetales; family Microbacteriaceae; genus Terrimesophilobacter. The sequence goes on from JBDTCD010000161.1 coordinate 2,236, forward strand.
GACGAGTACGTCCGACGTGACGGAGAGTGCGGATTCTGAGGTGAGATGCAAGGCGGCGACAGTCATGCGGCCATGCTATCCGTCACAGTTGTATCGCACGTGCAGGAGGGATCCTGACTGTTCGCTCAGGGCATGACGTAACGCCATCGTTCTGACGGCAGGTCGGATTCGTCGCGGTTAGAGTTGAGGAATGGAAGACCCTGAGGGCCTCTACACGCTCGATCCGGACGTCTCCGACGTTCCGATGGGGCTCCCCCTCGTTGCCGGATTGACCGGATTTGCGGATGCCGGAGGCGCCGTGAGCCTGTTCACCGCTAACCTTCGCGACACGCTGACGTCTCGCGTTATCGCCACTTTCGATAACGATGCACTGCTGGATTACCGCGCCAGACGTCCGACCATCTATTTCGAGCAGGACCATCTGACTAACTATCAGCCGGCATCGCTCGCGCTTTACCTCGCCAAGGATGAAATTGGCCAACCCTTCTTGCTACTGAGTGGGTACGAGCCTGATTTCCAGTGGGATAGGTTTACCGCTGCCATCCTCGGCCTCATCGACCGATTTCAGGCGAAGTCGACGACATGGGTGCACGCCATCCCCATGCCCGTGCCTCACACGCGTCCGATCGGCGTGACCGTCAGCGGGAACCGCGCTGACCTGATCGAAACGTTTTCAGTCTGGAAGCCGCACACCCAGGTGCTGGCGAATGCGCTTCACCTGGTCGAATATCGACTTCAGGAGCGTGACCAACCGGTGACAGGCTTCGTTCTGCTCATCCCGCACTACCTGTCGGATACAGAGTTCCCAGATGCTGCATTCAAAGCTCTTGAATCCGTGAGCTCAGCGACTGGGCTCATCTTCGCCACCGCCGAACTCCGCGAAGAGGGTCGGGATTTCGTGGGGAAGATTGATTCGCAGGTGGAAAACAACCCCGAACTTGCGCGGCTCGTCGGAACGCTGGAGGAGCGACACGATTCGTACATGGCGGGAAATCCGCTGCGGTCGCCTCTTATTGACGAGGACGGAGAACTGCCCACAGCGGACGAAATTGCTGCCGAGCTCGAGATCTTCCTCGCCCTGCGGCACAACGACGGTGACGACCAGTCAAACCCCCATCAGGAATAGTTCCGCGCGCTTCCACGTTGTGGATAGTGATGTTGCGTGGGGTCGAGAGCACCGTGTCGGGTGCCCTTCGGATTCCGTGCAATAATTGACCACGGACCCGTTCAGGTCGTCGTGTGTTTATGTGGCTATGGCCATGCAGCGCAGGGACTTGACATGGGTCCTAGTACTGCCCGAAAACTGTCGGCACGGGTGCGGAAATGTGACTGGCGGCGAGCAGAACGAGTGCACGGCTGACGAAAGGTGACGTCATGGCAGCCAGAATCAAGGCCACCGCCTCCACGGCGACAGACACGGCAACCGAGCTCACGGGCGCTCAGGCAGGCACCAAGGCGTCGGGCCGGATGATGGCGGCCGCGAAGGCTCTTGCCACCAGGGCGCGCAAGGGCAAGCCGGTAGCGGATGCGACCGGTTCTGCCACTTCGGCACCGATCTCCACCGCGGCGCCGTCAAAATCCACGACATCGACCACGAAAGCTACGACAGCGAAGGCAATGACCACGAAAGCATCAACGAAGAAGACCGAGACCGTGGCAACACCATCGGTTAAGGCGCCGGCAGCAAAGAAAACCGCAACATCGAAGCCGGCAGCATCGAAGCCGGCCGAATCGAAGCCGGCCGCGAAGTCTTCGGCATCGAAGGCCACTGCGCCCAAGGCTGCGGCAGCAAAGTCCCCTGCGGCAAAGTCCTCTGCGGCAAAGTCCTCTGCCGCGAAAACTCCGGCGGCGAAAGCAACCGTAGGTGCAAAGACCGCCGCCGCAGCGAAAACGGCGGCGACGGCTCCGGCGGCGAAGACCCCAGTGGCTAAGGCAACGTCGGCTACGGCAACGTCAGTAGCGAGGACCCCTGCTGCAGAGAAGACATCCGCAAAGGTCGCGTCGGGCGCTACGGCCAAGGCGAGCACGAAGAGCCCCGTCGCAAAGAGCGCCGCCGCGAAGAGCCCCGTCGCAAAGAGCGCCGCCGCGAAGAGCCCCGTCGCAAAGAGCGCCGCCGCGAAGAGCCCGACTGCCAAAGTCACTGGTGCGAAAACCACTGGTGCGAAAACCACTGGTGCGAAAACCACAGGTGCGAGGGCAAAGTCCGGCAAGAGTGCAGTTGACTTAGGGGATCTTGAGGCTGAAGTCGGAGAAGACGAAGAGCTCGAGGTTGAGGACGATGTCGTTGATGACGATCCAGTAGTCGACACCGATGACGACGCTGAAGAGGGTACGGAGGGGCCAGCCAGCGTGGCCAAGGATGCAACGGACACGCCGAAGGAAGACGACGACGCGGCCGAGGAAGATTCCGACGACGAGGAAAACACGCCAGAAGCCTTGCCTACCGGTGCACTGAGGCTCTCGCTGGTCGACGATGAAGATGATGTTCCGGTTTATTCGGCTGCGATCACGGGCGCTACGGCCGACCCCGTCAAGGACTACCTGAAGCAGATTGGAAAGGTGGCGCTTCTCAACGCCGCCGAAGAGGTCGAGCTTGCCATGCGCATCGAGGCTGGCCTCTTCGCAGAAGACAAACTTGCCGGAGAAAAGGGCAAGATGTCCAAGGAACTCGAGCGCGAATTGCGTTGGGTCGCCAAGGACGGGCAGCGCGCGAAGTCCCACCTGCTCGGTGCCAACCTGCGCCTTGTCGTAAGCCTCGCCAAGCGTTACACGGGTCGAGGGATGCAGTTCCTCGATCTCATCCAGGAGGGAAATCTGGGCCTCATCCGTGCGGTCGAAAAGTTCGACTACACGAAGGGATTCAAGTTCTCCACCTACGCGACGTGGTGGATCCGCCAGGCGATCACACGGGCGATGGCCGACCAGGCTCGCACCATCCGCATCCCCGTGCACATGGTCGAGGTCATCAACAAGCTCGCACGTGTTCAGCGCCAAATGCTGCAGGACCTCGGCCGCGAACCCACCCCAGAGGAACTGAGCCGCGAGCTTGACATGACGCCGGAGAAGGTCGTCGAGGTGCAAAAGTACGGCCGCGAGCCGATCTCTCTCCACACTCCGCTTGGCGAAGACGGCGACAGCGAGTTCGGTGACCTCATCGAGGACACCGAGGCTGTGGTCCCCGCGGATGCCGTGGGCTTTACGATGCTGCAGAAGCAGCTGGAGAGCCTGCTTGATTCGCTTTCCGAGCGTGAAGCAGGCGTCATCCGGATGCGGTTCGGCCTCGGCGACGGAATGCCGAAGACGCTGGACCAGATTGGCGACACTTTTGGGGTGACGCGGGAGCGCATCCGCCAGATCGAGTCAAAAACGATGGCTAAGTTGCGTCATCCGTCCCGCTCCCAGTCGCTTCGCGACTACCTCGAGTAGACCGCCAGTGAGGTACTTCTTCCCCATTCTGCTCGGCCGTCTCGTTCGAGTTCTGGCCAGGCTGCGTGGGGGAGGTTCGGCGTTTCCAGGTCTCGTCGTGCTCAAGCTGGCACCGAAGTTTCTGGAGCATGCGGTCGAGAAGTTACCACGTGGCGTCGTTCTCGTGTCCGGCTCGAACGGTAAATCCACGACGACGAACATGCTCGTGGCCGTATTGCGGGCACATGGCGTTTCGGTCTTCACAAACCCTTCGGGTGGCAACATCCCACAGGGGATCGCATCCTCTCTCCTCGCCTCGGTGAGCCCAACGGGGCGAATCCGTGAAGACCTCGCTGTTCTTGAAGTTGATGAGGGATATGGGCCAGCCCTTGCCAAACGGCTTTCGCCGACGGATGTGCTCCTCATCAATATTCAGATTGACCAGCTCAACAGGTACCACGAACCAGACCGCGTCTACGTCATGCTCCGCACGGTCGCCGAAGCGGCACGGTACCGCGTCATCCTGAATTCCTCTGACGAGAACCTTCGGGCGATGGGAGAAGAACTCTCCGCCAGCGGGAGGCCGGTCCAGTATTACTCTGTGTCACCAGCTGTACTTGCCGAGTCGCCGCACGGCCTGGCCAGCGCAACCCGCGTCGGAGACCCGGAACTTGCACAGGTGACCAGCCTCGCCACCGTGGAGGCCGTGTCGGGCTCGACGGCGACGATATCCTCCGGTACCCAGCGCATAGACATTGAGCTGCCTGCGCGTGGCGTCCACTATGCGGCCGATGCTGCGGGCGCGATAGCGATGGCACGAGCTCTACTCGGTGACCGGTTTTCGCTGGCGACCTCGGCATCCGCCTTCGCAAACCTTGACACTGTTTATGGCCGCGGGGAAACTCTGGAGGCGCACGGCGAACCCATCGAAGTGATCATGATGAAGAATCCGCCCAGCCTGCAATTGAACCTCGATGCGCTTAATCGGGTGCCGAAACAGGTGCTGATGGCCGTTGATGAGGGTACGCCGGACCCGTCGTGGATCTATGACACGGACTTCAGGATGATCAACCATGTCGATGTCCTCACGGGTACGAAGGCCTGGCAGATTGCCACGCGGCTTGCCTATGCGGGTATTCCAGTTGGCGCGGTAATCCCGGATCTGGAACCCGCTCTTGAGGAGTTTTTGACCATGCCGCCGCCGGAGGGCGACACGAAGGTCGCGCTCGTCAATTACGAACTCATGATGGAGCTGCGGAAGCTTCTCGGATACCTGGAGCTCGAGGGGCAGCCGTGAGCGCGCTTCACATCCTCC
>JBDTCD010000162.1:0-8612 GCA_039923755.1 Terrimesophilobacter sp.
AATACTTCCTCAAACGCCTGGCCGCGCGTCTTGCCGGTCTCCGACTGCACGGCGTCGAGGAGCAACTCGCGGCGTTCCAGGATTAGGTCGTGTGCCTTGAGCAGCACTGCCTTCCGATGACCGAATCCGGCCAGGTGCCACGCGAGCTGTGCTGCTCGAGCCCGCTCTGCGGCATCCGCGACGTCCTCGGCCGAACTGTGCGGCAGATCGTGGAGCTTCTCTCCCGTGAACGGTGCATTGACGATGGCGGTGGTCACGCGCGAAGAAGAAATATCCGCGTCGAGGCTATCAATTACCTCGCGCGGCAGAAATGTACGGGGCATGCTGCCAACGCTACACTCTGGTGCATGACCGCATCGGCGCGCTCGAACCCCACCATTCGCCTCCCTCGTCGTACGATCGCCACGTATGCGATCGGCTCCATTGGCACCGGCGGATTCTCCACCCTGCCTGGGCTCGTTCTCGTCTACTACCTGACGGACACTCTCGGCGTTACAGCCCTCCTCGCGGGGATCCTGGTCACCATGGCCAAAGTGTGGGATGTGATCATCGACCCGGTGATCGGTGGCTATAGTGACCGGAGCCTCGCACACACCGGATCGCGCAGACGGTTCATGGTGCTCGGGGCGGTGTTTCTGCCCGTGTTCTTCATCCTGACGTTCGCGGTCCCGTCGGGGATGGATCCTCTCGGTGCCGGGTTCTGGGTTCTTATCGCCTTCATGCTCGCCGCTACTGCTTTCAGCCTGTTTCAGGTGCCATACATCGCCCTTCCCGCCGAACTTTCAAACAACTATGACGAACGCACGCGCCTTCTCACCTGGCGCGTCGTTGTGCTCACGTTCGCCATCCTGCTGTTCGGCGCCGGCGGGCCCGCGCTTCGGAGTCTTGGTGGGGGCAAGACACCCCTCGGATACCTGCTCATGGCGATTGTCGCCGGAGTCGTGATTGGACTTGGGCTGTACCTTTCGAGCTTCATCGCAAAGAAAGGCGTTGTTGCCGCGACGGTAGCCAAGTCGATCTCGATCCGCGAAAATTATGCGGCCGGATTCCGCGCTCTCAAGCGAAGCCAGCCTTTCCGTGCGCTCCTCCTCACTTTCCTGCTTCAGGGCCTGGCAATCGGGATCATGCTCGCTGGTGCGCAATATGTGGCGACATGGGTTCTCGAAAGCGAGGATGCGGTCACGTTCTTGTTCATCGCCCTTATTGCTCCAGCGCTCGTCGCAGCGCCCGTGTGGGGTGTCATTGCGAACCGCATCGGCAAGGAGCGCAGCTTCATGTGGGCGAGCATCCTTTACGGGCTGGCCGCACTGAGCCTTTTCGGCCTCATCTGGGCGGCAGGGGAGTGGGTCTACATTCCCGTCGCGCTTGCCGGCGCAGCGTTTGCCGGTATGCAGTCGCTTCCGATGGCGATGCTGCCGGATGTCATCTCCCACGACGCGGTGGCACACGGTGACGGCCAGGCGGGGATATTCGGCGGAATGTGGACTGCCGGCGAGACCACCGGTGCGGCGCTCGGCGCCACCGCGCTCACGATTGTGCTGGCCATCGCCGGATATACCGCATCGGTACCGGGTGAACATGTCGTGCAGTCGGCCTCTGCAATCGCCGGGATCATCATCAGCTTCAGTGTCGTTCCAGCAGCGATCATTGGGCTGAGCCTCATCTCGCTCGCGAGGTACCGCCTTCGGAAGGGCACAATAAGTTCATGAAGTTTCAGGAGCAACCGGCGGATATCCTCGCCAGGTTGCAGACGCTGCGTGACGCGGACGCTCCAACGCACGGCGGGCACGTGCTCTCGTACGTGTACGACAGTGGTCTTGCCGAGCTCGATGAGCTGGCAGCGGCGGCGATCCGGATGGTGCAGCCCGTTAACGGGCTTGACCCGACAACGTTCACCTCGGTCGCGACGATGGAGCGGGAGGTGCTCGGGTTTGCGCGCGTCATCCTGCACGGTGATAAGAATGTGGTCGGCACTGTCACGAGCGGTGGCACGGAGAGTTGCCTGCTTGCCGTCAAGACCGCGCGGGACAATTGGCGCATCGCGCATCAGGATGGCGGTGTGCCCAGGCTGCTTGCCCCCGTCACTGCTCATGCGGCGTTCCAGAAGGCGGCGCACTACTTCGGGCTTGAGCTCGATCTCGTGCCCGTAGGAGACAACGGCACCTGTGTTGCCTCCGCGCTCATCGAACGGATGGGTGGTGACGTAGCGCTCGTCGTGGTGTCGGCCCCAAGTTACCCGTTCGCCGCGCTCGACCCGATCGCTGAGGTCGGGGCTGCTGCCTCTGAGCGCGGGATCGCCTGCCACGTCGATGCGTGCATTGGTGGCTGGGTACTGCCGTGGCTGGATACGGCACCCTGGGACTTCGGGGTGCCTGGTGTCACGAGCGTAAGTGCCGACCTGCACAAGTTCGGCTACGCACCGAAGGGGGCATCCGTCCTTCTACAGCGTGGCCGCGACCGTCAGCGCGCACAGTATTTTGCAACGACACGGTGGTCAGGGTATCCGGTAGTCAACCCGACAATGCTCGGCTCAAAGTCTGCGGGGGCGCTCGCGGCGAGTTGGGCGATCATCCATGCCCTCGGCGAGAACGGTTACGCGGAACTTGCCGCTGCGTGCGAGCGGGCGACCACTGCGCTGCAATCGGTTATCGCGGGGATAGAGGGGCTGCGCGTCGTCGGCGACCCGGTTGGCCCGTTATGTGCTGTGGCGACGGATGAGGCTGTGCCGGAGGATCGCCGCGTCGACCCGCACCACTGGGCCGACCAGGTGCGTACCCGCGGCTTTCTGCTGCAGTTGCAGCCGGCTTTCACGCAGTCCGACGGAACGTGCCTGCCATCGACCACGCACCTCACGATTACCCCTGTGACGGAGTCGGTGCTCGATGACCTGACCGCCGCGATGCGGCTTTCTGCGGATGAGGTCCGCGGCGTGCCCCACGTGGCTGCGGCCGATGTGCTCGCATCACTGCCGGAAGACGTGCTCGGAATGCTGCAGGCACCCGATGCCGCTCCACTCGACTCGGAGACCGCTGCAATGCTGTTGGCTGGATTTGGACTCGGCTCATCGGACCGGCCCGCGGTGCTTCCCGACCGGATGGCGCCGATCCTCGCGCTCGTAGAGGCGTTGCCAGCGCCCATCACCGAGCGGTTACTCACCGAACTGCTGGGGCGCCTGATCGAGCCGTAGAGCCTGCTCCAGAGACTCTCGAAGGGAACTGAACGGGGACCGGGTTTCGAGACGATCGCTGCGCGATCCCTCAACCAGCAGGATCATTCGACGTTGGCGATCCCTCAACCAGCAAGGTCATTCGCCGTTGGCGATCCCTCAACCAGCAGGTGGGTGAGTGGGCGGCCGGGTGGAAGCGGTGGCCGTAGCGAGCAGTTCAGCGACCGCGAGAATCGCCGCAGCGGCGGGGTCATCCGGATGCGTGAGCACGACGGGGGCACCAGTGTCGCCTCCTTCGCGCAGGGCAATGCTGATCGGAATCGATGCCAGCAGCGGCACAGTCTGCTCGGGTGTCGACAGCCGCGCAGCGACATCCGCTCCGCCGCCTGAGCCGAACAAGTCGAGGGAGGTACCGTCGGGCAGGGTGAACCCCGACATGTTCTCGATCACGCCGAACACGTGCTGGCCGGTCTTGCGCGCGACGATCGCGCTGCGTTCGGCGACATCCGCTGCCGCCGTCTGCGGGGTGGTGACGACGATGACCTCGGCATGGGGGAGCAGCTGGCCGATGGAGATCGCCACGTCACCGGTTCCCGGAGGCAAATCGAGCAGCAGTATGTCGAGCTCGTCGAAGTAGACCTCGCTGAGGAACTGCTTGATCGTGCGATGCAGCATGGGTCCGCGCCAGGACACCGCCGTCGCAGGTCCCGGCAGGAACATCCCGATGGAAATGACTTTCACACCGAACCCGATGGGCGGCAGCATGAGTTCACCGACGCGCGTGGGTTTCTCGTTCGCGACACCCAGGAGGGCGGGGATTGAGAATCCGAACACGTCGGCGTCGACGATGCCGACCTTCAGTCCGCGCAAGGCAAGGGCTGCGCCAAGGTTCGCGGTAATCGTGGACTTTCCCACACCGCCCTTGCCGCTCGTGACCGCGAATATCCGGGTCGGTGAATCCGGTCCGAACTGCACCTCCCGGCGCCGCGCACCCTGCAACCGCTCGGTGAGTGCTGTGCGCTGCTCAACGCTCATCACACCAACGTTCACGGTCACCTCGGTCACGCCATCCACCGATGCAGCGGCGTCCCGCACCTCCCGCTCAATGCGGTCAGCGGCGGGGCAACCGACGATCGTGAGCGTGACACCAATAACCACGTGGCCGTTTTCGAGCACCACAGAATCGATCATGCCGAGGTCGGCGATGGGGCGGCGTATCTCCGGGTCGATGACCGTGCCGAGTGCTCGATTGAGCTCTGACAGGTCAGTCAACGTTTGAGCTCGTATCCCGGTCCAATTCTTCGAGAAGTGATCGGAGTTCGGCACGGATGAAGTCTTTGCTGGCCAGATCCCTGACGACCAGGCGCAAGGACACGATCTCCCTCGCGAGGTATTCGGTATCGGCTAGGTTGCGCTCTGCACGCTGCCGATCCTGCTCGATCTGCACGCGGTCGCGGTCATCCTGCCTGTTCTGCGCCAGCAGGATGAGTGGTGCAGCATACGAAGCCTGCAGCGAAAGGATGAGGGTCAGCGCGGTGAAGCCGAGCGCTGCAGAGTCGAAACGCCACCGCTCAGGTGCCAGCACGTTGTAGGTCAGCCACACGATGCAGAAGATGGTGAGGAAGAACAGGAACCATGGAGTTCCCATGGCACGTGCGATGGCCTCAGTGAAGCGCCCGAAACGGTCACTCGGTTGGCCGAGTCGTGGGACGAAGGATGACCGCAGCCCCTTGGGCGAATCGAGGCGAGATTCAGTTCGCCTTGCGCGTGAGATGTTGGCCATTGGGGGTCCTCCGTCCTGGTGTCGTGGTCGTGATTATTTCGAGTGGGCTGGTATCGGCTCTCAGGAGCTTCGCCGGTTCGTCTTCGTCGTGACTTCGCCAGTCGTCCGGAAGCAGATAGTCGAGGACATCATCAATGGTCACCACCCCGACGAGTCGGTGATTCTCGTCAACGACGGGCACAGAGACGAGGTCGTAGCTGGCAAGGATGCGGCTGACCTCTGCGGCAGACGTGTCAGCGCGCACGGGGTCGAGCTTCTGGTCAATGAGCGTGCCGAGGCGCTCCATGGGCGGGTACCGCAGCATTTGTTGGAAGTGCACCATCCCAAGCAGCCGACCGGTGGGCGGCTCATACGGCGGAAGGGTGACGCACACAGCCGCACCGAGCGCAGGGGCAAGGTCCGGGCGGCGGATGAGAGAAAGTGCCTCTGCGACCGTCGTGTCGGAGGACACGATCACCGGTTCGGTGGTCATGAGCCCGCCAGCGGTATCCGGAGCGTACGCGAGAAGCATGCGCACGTCCTCCGCCTCCTCCGGCTGCATGAGATCGAGCAACGTCTCGCCGCGCTCCTCGCTCAACTGGGCGATCAGGTCGGCAGCATCATCCGGCTGCATCTGGTCGAGAACATCGGCGGCGCGGTCATCCTTCAGATGGGTGAGGATGTCGACCTGCTCACTCTCGGGCATTTCCTCCAGTACGTCGGCCAGCCGCTCGTCGCTCAACTCTTCTGCGACCTCGAGCATGCGCTCTTCCGGCAGGTCGAGCAGGGCATTGGCAAGGTCGGCGGGGAGGAGGTCCTCGTAGGTTGCCAGCAGCTGGCTCGCCGACTGAGGTTCACCCGTCTTCGCCTCTTCCGCGACATCCGCCCACGCGGCAAAAACGGTGTGGCCTTTCGTGAACGGAGATGCGCCGACCTTCGGCCGACGAAGAAACAGTTCCCGGACTTCCCAATCGCCGCGCGGATTCAGCTCGATGGCGACATCCTCGATCGTTCCACGACCAGAGCCGTCCGCGAAGGTGACCACGCGCCCGAGCATTTCGGCGATCACCCTCACTTCGCCGCCGCGCTGTTCGAACCGGCGAAGGTTGATGAGACCGGTGGTGATGATCTGGCCGCTGCCGATGCTTGTCACGCGGCCGATCGAGAGGAAGATTCGTCTGCGCCCAGGGACTTCGACCACAAAGCCGACCACGCGCGGGGAATCGTTGCGCCGGTACACCACGAGCACGTCGCGAACTCGGCCGACTCGATCTCCGCGGGGGTCGAAAATGGCGCACCCGACCAGCCGGGCGACGAATACTCTCGTGGCGCTCACGGTACAACCCTAGTCTTCAGGTGCGAGAATGGGCCTGTGAGCAATCAGAGCGGATTTTCGAGTCGGACTGTAGCATTTCCCACCCTTCCGAAGGGCGACGTGCTGGGCACGTACGACACCTACGATGCGGCGCAGGCGGTGGTTGATCGGCTTGCGAGAGCCGAATTTCCGGTCAAGCAAGTGTCGATTGTCGGAAGTGATCTTCGCACCGTGGAACGCGTCACCGGCAAGATGACTTACAGTCGTGCAGCGATCGCCGGCGCGGCCAGCGGCGTGTGGTTTGGTCTGTTCCTCGGCCTGCTGCTGTTCATTTTTTCGCCCTCGCAGAATGCGATTCTCTACGTCGGCGCTGCCATGTTGATCGGTGCCGGGTTCGGGATGTTGTTCGGCATCGTGAGTTATGCGCTCAATCGCCGCCGCCGCGACTTCACGTCGATCCACCAAGTGATCGCGGCGAAGTACGAGATCATGATCGACCCGTCATTGACGGCGAAAGCTCAGGACCTGCTCTCTCGGCCGCTCAGCGACTAGCGGATCCACCTCTCCACGTCATCCGCGGTGCGGCCCGCTTTGCCGTGCACCTGCCTCCGCTGCATGCCTGCCCCCAGCATGCCTGCCTCCTGCATGCCTGTCCCCACCATGCCTGCCTCCGCTGCATGCCTGCCCCCGCCGCATGTGGCCCATAATCTGACGTGCGCGGGTGAATTGTACCGGCGCGGGTGACGCTGCACCCGCTGCCGACGAAAAGACCCGCGCTCAGCGGAAAGTTGCTCAGCGGAGCCACTTCTCCACGTCATCCGCGGTGCGCGGGATGCCGATCGAGAGGTTTTCAGCACCATCCGCGGTGACCAGGATGTTGTCCTCGATCCGCACGCCGATACCGCGGAACTCCTCCGGGACGGTGAAGTCGTCCGGCTGAAAGTAGAGTCCGGGTTCGATCGTGAACACCATGCCGGCCTCGATGACGCCATCCATGTACATGTCCCGCCGCGCTTCTGCACAGTCGTGGACGTCGATTCCAAGGTGGTGACTCGTGCCATGGACCATGTAACGGCGGTGGTACTGCGCATCCGGTGCCATCGAGTCTTCGGCGCTCACCGGGAGCAGACCCCACTCCGCTGTCCGGCTGGCGATAACCTGCATGGCGGCCGCGTGCACCTCGCGGAACACGATGCCGGGTTTGACGATGGCGAACGCGGCATCTGCGGCTTCCAGCACCGCGTCGTAGATTTTCCGTTGGATCGGTGAGAACGTGCCGTTGATGGGCAGCGTGCGCGTGATATCCGCGGTGTAGTAACTGTCCAACTCGATTCCGGCATCCAGAAGGATGAGGTCGCCCTGGTTGACCGGGCCGTTGTTGCGGGTCCAGTGCAGGATGCAAGCGTGGTGTCCGGATGCCGCGATCGTGTCGTAACCGACCGTGTTGCCCTCTGCGCGGGCACGGCGGTTGAAGGTGCCTTCGACCAGCCGTTCTCCCTTTGGATGCGCGATAATCGCCGGACGGTCGGCAACTACGTCGTCGAATCCCAGCTTTGTGGCAGCGACGGCCTTCCGCATCTGGTCGATTTCGTAAGAATCTTTGACGAGACGCAGTTCGGACAGATCGCGCGCAAGTGCAGCGTCACCGCCTTGCTCGACGGTCTCGACCCCGGCCGTGTCGGCTTCAGCCGAGAGCAACCGGCGACCATCCACCTGGTCGGTGAGTTCCCGGTCGGCGTCCCGGACAATCAGCGTATTCGCATCGATCGAGTCGAGCACCGCGTCGAGTTCGGCGATACCTTTTGTGGCGAGGGCGAGATCGCCCGCAACTTGAGCGAGAGACGGGCGTGGTCCGATCCAGAACTCGCCGATGGCCGGGTTTGCGTAGAACTCGTCGGAATCGCGGCCAGCCCGCTCACGGAAGTACAGGGTCGACGTGTGACCGTTCGCCGTTGGCTCCATGACGAGCACGGCATCCGGTTCAGAGTCCGATCCCCAACCGGTGAGGTGGGCGAAAGCGGAGTGGGCGCGGTACGGGTAGTCCGTGTCGTTGGAGCGCACTTTTGCGGCTCCGGCGGGGACGATGAGGCGCTTGCCCTGGTAGCGGCTCGAGATGCGCTCGCGGCGGGCTGCAGCGAAGGACGATTGCTCCCGTGCAGGCGGTATTGCATCGGCGCACTCGGCCCAGTTCCCGGCGATATAGTCCTTGAACAACTCGGACGCAGGAGTCGTTGATCGGTTGCTGGTGGCGCGTGGCGCCGGAGAGGTTGATTCGGCCATGACTCTATTCTCACCCGCCCGGAGACAACTGCACCACGATCGGCCGGTGATCGCTCCCTGCGCCATCCTCTGAACCAATCACGCGCATG
>JBDTCD010000163.1:0-8655 GCA_039923755.1 Terrimesophilobacter sp.
GCCGACGGCAAGTGCTGATACCGACTGCTCGCGCTGGAGAACCCGCGCAACGATATCGCGGCGCGTGGCATCAGCGAGGGCGTGGAACAGCAGGTCCACGTCAACATCACTCAGTTCATTTACAACCATTTGGTTGTATGTTATCTGACCCGTGGGGTAAATGGCAATGCTACGGTGGCGGTTGGCATCCCTGACCTACGGAGAGATCACCATGTCACGAAGAGTCGCAGTCCTTTTTGCTACAGCCCTCGCGGTGACACTCGTCGTCACCGGTTGCGCGTCCGAGCCGGGAACTGGCGCGATCGACCAACCGAGCCAACCGAAACCGTCGGCCACACCAGCCGAACCGGCTGGGCCAACGAAGTTACCGGCCACGCAGGAAGAATCCTGCGATTGGGACAGCCCGAGATTGGACTCAGGCTCCGCTGACGCACCGAACGGAATGGGCGGCGATCTCGCGACCACCCTCATCGGAGCGTGGCAGCACACTCACATCAACGAGGGCGCGGAATTCGAACCTCTGAAGTCGACCACGGACATCCGCTACGTCTTCCCCTCGACTTCCAGAATGTTGTATTGCCAGGACGTCAAGGGTGCGACTGCGCAGGCAGAGAACGCCGTGAACATCGCGCTTGACGGGGTGAAGATCGTTCTCCCCTCCCCCTCCATTGGTTACGACGTGATGGCGTGGACCAACGACACCATGGTGTGGAAGAACAACCGCGATGGATCGCTTTACCTCTTAAAGCGCAGGTAGCGGGTCAGCTCGCGGCTCGCTCACTTTCGCGATGCGGGAGCTTCCAGTTCGGGCGCACATAATGGCAGGTGTAGCCGGCCGGGTACTTCTGCAGATAGTCCTGATGTTCTTCTTCTGCCTCCCAGAACGGACCGGCAGCTGTTACCTCGGTAACGACTTTGCCGGGCCACAAGTCTGAAGCATCGACATCTGCAATCGTCTCGAGGGCAATACGCTTCTGCTCGTCGCTCGTATAGAAGATGGCCGAGCGGTAGCTTGCACCGATGTCGTTGCCCTGACGATCTTTCGTCGACGGGTCGTGGATCTGGAAGAAGAATTCGAGGATGTCCCTGAAGGAGATCACCGACGGATCGAAGACGATCTCCACCGATTCTGCGTGGTGACCGTGATTGCGATAGGTGGCATTGGGAGTCTCACCGCCCGAGTAACCGACGCGGGTGGAGATAACGCCCGGTCGAACCCTCAGAAGTTCCTGCGCACCCCAGAAGCATCCGCCGGCCAGGATCGCAGTTTCAGTGTCATGGGCCATGATGTTGTCTCCTCGTGTTGCGTCTCTTCCCGAGGCACAAGCCTTCAGGTGTCACAGTGACACTAGAGAGAACACGGCACGGTTCGCAACTGTTCCCGCAACCGCCAAAATGATTGCCGGAGGTTTGTGGCGCTCTCCGTTCACGCCGGGCCGAGTGCGCCGTCGGCAGGTGTTACTCCGTCGCCCTTGAGCTCGACGAACAGCACGTGCGTCTCGGTGTCACCGATGTTCTCGCCGAAATGCTGCTGCGCAGGCAGCCAGTTGGTGAGTCCGGCGGGCAATTCGACGTCGCGATGGCCGCCGCCCGAATGCAGCCTTCTCCGGAATGTACTCAGCGTGTACATGACGCTGTCCGGATGCTCGTGAGGGGTGGTGATATCCCCAGGCTTGTCGGTGTACTCCAGTACACGCACGCGCTCATTCTCGAAAACGACGGCGTAGTGTTCGGGGTTGCTCTCCACAGGGTCCAAAGACATAGGCAACTTTTGCACACGAGTCTGGTCACCGCTAGCCCCCATCTCTACTGAGCGTCGCGCTGTCGATGCCGTCGGTGATGCGCACCGGTCACGCACTTCAGGGTTGTTGGTGGCGTCACTTTCGGGTCGCCAACACCACCACATCATGGTGGAACTGGCTCTCTTCGCTCGTCGTTTGTCGGAGTCTCGACTCGGCGACCTCCACCCGTAGCCCATCGTCCTTGATGGCAGCAAGAACATCGTTGACGCTGAACATCAACTCTTCCAAATGCCGTTTGTGGGGAGAGTCGTTACCGGCATCTGAGGCATCGTGGCCCACGATGAGGAGCGTTCCTCCGGGTGCCACGGCGGCCGCGAGGGAGCGAAACAGGCTTGTCCGAGTTGGCTCCGGTAGGTGCATGAACTGGGACGAGACGAGATCGAAAGAGCGTGGTTTTGGTGACCATTCGGTGAGGTCGTGTTGCTGCCAGTCGATTCGGGAAGCGGCATCCGGATCGAGCGACTCTGCGCGGGCACGTGACTTCTCGAGTGCGTTCACCGCGATGTCGACTGCGGCGACCCGCCAGCCCTGCTGCGCAAGCCAGAAGGCATCTGCGCCTTCGCCGCTTCCGATATCCAGGGCACGGCCGGGGGTCAAAGTCGCGGCTTCGGTAACGAGCACGGGGTTCGGATTGCCGCTCCACGCCATCCCGGGAGCCCCGTAACGGTCCTCCCAGTAGTCGCGGCCGAAGGGGCGCTCGCCGATATCCGTCATGAGCAAACTCCCCCGTCGGCGCCCTGTTCAGCGCTGAACTCGGTCACCACAATCTTCCCGTCAGCGTGTCCGGTCATGCTGGCCTCGTATGCTGCAGCGAGTTTCTCCATCGGGAACGTGCTGCCCACATCCACCGTCAGGATGCCAGCATCCACCATCGCGCTCAGGCGATCGAGTTCCCGCGCGTCAGGGCGGACCCAGATGTATCGGCCGCCATGTTGCTGCACCGAGGAGTCGGCAATCGACGCGTGACGCCCCCCTCTCTTCAAGACTGCCAGCGTGATATCCAGGACGCCTCCGATGAAATCAGCGACCGCGTCCACTCCACCAGGGGCCAGATCCTTGAGTTTGTCCGCGAGGCCATCGCCATAGCTGACCGGTTCAGCACCCAGCTCGCGCAAGCGCGCATGATGGCGCTCCGACGCGGTTGCAATGACGCGAACACCGGCGTGTACAGCCACTTGGATGCCGATGCGGCCGACACCACCCCCGCCATTGTGGATCAGAAGGGTATCCCCTTCGGCCAGTTTGAGCGCATCGAGCGTGCGAAGCGCGGTCAACCCAACCAAAGGGAGGCCAGCGGCGTGCGACCAGCTCAGCGAGATCGGTTTGAGCGCCACAATGTTGACAGGCAACGCGACCAGTTCGGCGTTTGCGCCGCCATGAACTGTGTCTCGCCGCCCATACGAGTAGACCTCGTCGCCAATTCGAAATTCCGGAACATCGAATCCGACCGCATGGACCACTCCAGCGACATCCCAGCCGGGGATGACTGGAAAAGTGACATCCATCAGTCTGTCCAAACCACCTGACATGATCTTCCAGTCGACCGGATTCACTCCCGCCGCCTTGACCCGGATCAACACGCAGCCGGGGCCAACTTTGGGCACAGGTATTTCACGACGTTCCAGAACCTCAACCCCGCCGTAGGTGGAATACGTCATGGCCTGCATGGTGTTGGCTTGCATGGTGTTGGCCTTCGTGGCATTGGCATTGTCTGCCATGGTGTGAGTTCCTCGCTCGTCGTGGTTTCCGATCGCCACAGGGCAAGCGGCAACAATGTTCCCTGTGCCCATTACACACCCCTTGATGCGCGCTCGGATTTCGCTGCAAACAAATTGCGGCCGACATGTCGGAGTGGGACGAACTTGTTCGTAGTAACGGTGAAAGAGTGTTCTCTAGAGCAATCCACAACCAGAGGAGATGATGGGCATGCAGTACCTGTTGTCAGTGATCCATGACTCAACCGATCTGGCCGACCGTGGCGAAATGGACGCCATCGATGTCTTCAATGACACGCTTCAGTCGGGCGGCCACTGGGTTTTCGCCGGTGGTCTCGGATTTCCCGACACCGCCACGATGATCGATAACCGCGGTGCGAATGTTCTTGTCACTGACGGTCCCTACATCGAATCGAAAGAGTTTCTCGCCGGCTTCTGGATCATCACTGCGCCCGACCTCGACGTGGCACTCGAGCTCGCTGCAGAGGGTTCGAAGGCGTGTAATCGCAAAGTTGAGGTGCGGCCGTTCCTGTGAACGGTGACGACATTGGCAGCGCCATCACGCGTGCGCACCGCGAAGAATGGGCCCGGGTGGTTGGCTCTCTGACGAAACGTTTCGGCGACCTCGACATCGCCGAGGAGGCTGCAGCAGAGGCATTCGCGATCGCCGTGAAAAAGTGGCCGTCAGCTGGCATTCCTGCCAACCCAGGAGCGTGGCTGACGACTACCGCAAATCACAAAGCCATTGACCGGATCAGGCGCGAGAAAAAGCGCGCGGTAAAGTACCATGAAGCTCTCCTGTTGCACGAAGACCCCACATTCGAGTCACTCGGTGCTGTTGGCGACGAACGACTTCGACTCTTCTTCATGTGCTGCCATCCGGCCCTCGCGATGGATAGCCGTGTGGCACTGACGCTGCGCATGGTCGGAGGGTTGTCCGTTATCGAGATCGCACGAGCGTTTCTCGTGCAGGAAGCCACAATGGGCCGCCGCATCACCCGGGCGAAGGCGAAAATCCGCGCCGCCAGAATCCCCTTTCGGGTGCCCAACAGCAAGGACCTTCCAGCCCGAGTCTCTGGCGTTCTCGCTTCGCTCTTCCTGATATTCAACGAAGGCTATCTTTCTACCGGGTCGGGCACCGACCCCATCCGGAAGGAGCTGACGTCCGAGGCCATTCGGCTCACTCGACTGATTCGAGAACTCATGCCCGATGACGCCGAAGTTGCCGGGATGCTCGCGCTCATGCTCCTGACCGAATCACGCCGAGAAGCCCGGATGTCGCCAGACGGCAACCTGGTGGCCCTCGGTGAACAGGACCGCGACTTCTGGAACAAGGAACTCATTGCGGAAGGTCTTCAACTTGTTCGTGACTGTCTGGATTCGGGTCGTCCACCCGGTCGCTATCAGCTCCTCGCTGCAATAAACGCCGTTCACACCTCAGCACGCTCGGTGAATGCAACCCCGTGGTCGCACGTCGTCGCACTTTACGACCAACTCGTGGAACTCGACCCTTCACCGGTTGTCGCTCTCAACCGTGCGGTCGCCATCGCTGAGGTGGACGGCCCCGACCGGGCCTTGGACTCCATCGAAGGGTTGGCGAACGAGTTGGCAGGCTACTACCTGTACCACGCTGCACGTGCGGACCTCCTTGGCAGGATTGGCCGAACGCAGGAGTCAATAGCCGCATATGACGCGGCCATCAACCTGGCCAAAAACTCCGCAGAGATCGCCTTCCTCACTCGCCAACGTTACAAATTGAGCGGCCAGAATGGTCGTATCTCGATCTGACCGTAGCGGGCCATCGGATGCCGGGAAGCGACATCGATCGCCTCATCGAAACTGTCGCATTCCAGGATGTCAATGCCGGCGATCCACTCTTTAGTTTCGACAAATGGCCCGTCTGTCACGCTCAGCGTTCCTTCGCGAACCTTGATGGTTTTCGAATCGCTCGTGGGCCGCAATCTGTCCCCGAACCGGCCTATCCCGCGGCGGTCAACTTCCTCGACCCAATCCACAATGGTCGTGTCGTCGCTCGGCAACTCGGGCGCCGTCGAATCGGTCGCAATCAAAAGCAGGTATTGCATGGTCTTACTCCAATCGATGTCTTCACCCCTACAACGAACGGGAACCGCGAAAGACGACACGACTGCTCAAGTTTTTTGGATCGCCGGCCCCAATACACCGCATCCGTGACACAAAGAGTTACCAGGGCGCGGCGACTCGCGTCAACGCCAGTGCGGATACGTGACGTAGGCGAACTTGCCGTAACTTGCGGTGCTCCAACTGACCACCAGTCCCGCCTGTTGGGGAATGAATACGATGTCTCCTGGCTCGAATCGGTGAGTCGAATCACCTTCCGTCAGGTCGATTTCACCTTCCAACATGAAGCACACCGCCGCGTCATCGTCGTACTCGAATTCCACGGGAGCGCCGTCCCAGATCTCGGCGATACCGCCGCTGAACGGAGCACTTTCGGTCTGGGAAATCACGTCCACGAGACTGAGCTTCCCTTCGCCCACATCCAGGGGCTCTGTGGCGAACTGGCTGGCTTTCTTCAGGATGAGCGCCATGGTCTTGCTCCTTCTCTCGCACCGTGTACAACGGTGATGGCAGTCAGCCTAGTCCCGCACCTTTGAGGTTTCATCGACGCTTTCTCTTGCGGGGCGCCGCACTATTCATCGCCTTCCAGGAGAATTTCCGACGTATCTCAGACAGAGGTGCCCTGACTGAATTTGGTGAGCCGCGCTTGCATCTCCCCATACGGGGTAGCAGCCGGTACTGGCGTTCCGTCGCGAAGGGCGTTCGCAATGTTGACTGCTGCATCCACTGCTGCACGGTAGGGCAGCGAGCCGGAACTCACGCGCCTGATTCCCAGCTCGCCCAATGCTGCAACGGTCAACGAGGGATGTGCCAGCACGTTCACGGGCAGCATTGTCCCCGCGGTGATACTCCGGATGTCGTCGGGATTCGCAAGCCCAGGGACAAAGATCCCGTCAGCCCCGGCATCCGCATAAGCGTTGGCACGCTGCAGTACGGCGTCGACGGTGGCATCTTCGGCAAACCAGATATTGTCCACCCTGGCGTTGACGAATACGTCGGGGCTGAGCCGCTTGACGGCAGCCACTTTCGCAGCGAAGGCCACTGGATCGACCAAATGACCGTCCTTGCTGTCCTCCAGGTTCACCCCGGCAACGCCCATGGCCACAAGTTCGGCCACAAAGTCCGCGACTGCTGCGGGTTCGTCGGAATAGCCATCCTCGATGTCTGTCGTGACGTGGACCGGCAGTCGACACATCTGCACCGCTAATGCTGAAGTTGCCGCCTTAGTGGACCGACCGCCGTCGGGCTGACCGGAGCTTGCCGCAACGCCAAAACTGCTGGTGCCGACGGCGCGGAAACCTGCCGTCGCAAATGCCAGCGCAGACCCAGCGTCCCAGGCGTTGGGCAGCACAAGCGGAGCGTCAGAATAGTGAAGTTCTCGAAAAGTAGCCACTTTTGATCCCATCCCGCGCCCACCGCAGGGGTGGATTCGTCCAGCGTAGTCGCGCGATGGATAACGACGAGCGCTGTGAGTTGTGCGTCTACGACGCGCCCGGCGGCGAGAGCTGCACGTGCTTCGCTAAGGCATACGCCGTCGGAAGATCGTCATCGTTGGCCACGAACACACGGCCGATGGCAAGAACCGAGTTGCGGGGGGACGTGATCTGCGTCATGCCTTCTGGTACACGCCCATTCCACCGGGGGCCGCTGAGAATATAATCGCCGGCCGCAGTCCCTGTTGTGCGTGTGCCGACGTACGCGAAGTTCGCACTGGTCGAAGGATCGGTGAACTGCACGCTGTAATACCTGCCGTCCATATCGGGCACGTGCAGGATTTGGGGACCCGTGCTCAGATCGAGCCATCCGCCGATGTACAGCAGGTCGTGGGTTCCGGTGGCCATGATGCTCGGGCCTGCGACCGAGGCCGACGAGGTGACGGGCGCGGCATCAAGGGTGTTGACGGGAATCGGGCCATTTCCGACCCCTTGTTTCAGGATTGCCCTTTTGTACCCGTTGACAGTGAGGCGCGGCCAGAGGATAAGGAAGGTTGGCAGGCCAATCACCCATACGACGAGTGCAGCGACGGCGAGCACCACCACGTCGTTCCAACCACGAGATATCCGCTGGTATATAACCCAGGCAAAAATCGCCAGAACGACGGCGGTGACGGGGTATGCGTATTTCAGGATGAGGCGGTTCATGTCACGCGACCTTCACGGCCTGTGCCTTGACGACCTGCGGTACGCGGTAGGTGCCATCGAGGATCGCCGGGCCAGGTAGGTATGCGCGGAGCATCAGTTTGAAGTTGCCGGCAGGTGTCGGAAGCCAATTCTGCTCGTGCCCACTCGGAGAATCCGGCTGAATGTATATGTCGACGGAACCGTCCGCGTTGTGCGAAAGCTGCGTGCGGTCGTCAACGCTGTTGCGATTCGCTTGATTACTCACCATGTACCCGACGACATCGGTCGCGGTGAGGGACCAGAAGGCATCGTTCGGCGGTAGTTGCCCCGCTGGAAAGCGCAGGACATATTCATGTCGGCCGCTGAGTGTCTGGCCCGCACCATCCTTGGTGGTCGTCCAATACGCAGCCTCCTCGAAGACATTGACGACGGGCAGGGCTTTGGCGCAGGCCGCCCGCACGAGCATGCCGTTGTCGGGTTGGCCGCACGCGGGGATGGACTTCCACCCGTTGACGGTCGTCGTGATCGATCTGGCCACGGCGTTCATGATGAGGATGGCCGTCAGAAACGCGAGGGTGGCGCCGATGATGAGGCCTTGGACAACGCCGGAGCCAGCTATCCACGCAAGAACACCAGCCATATCCGCAGAATAACACTGTTCTAGTTCTTATAGAAGAACCTCGTGCAATTCCACATGAACCTGCTCACCACTGCCCTGCGTCTGGACGCCGATTTCAACCGGAGTACTTAAGAGTCTCGTACAGTTCCTTCACCAACCCGTCGTGCCGGGGCCGCCCTTGAACGGGCCAACCATGTTCGACGTGATCCAGCCGCCGTAGAGGTCGCCACCTTGCGAGATCACCCGCTCGCCATCGATTTCGCAGGACTCCATCCGGCCCGGGTATAGCGCGACGCGTG
>JBDTCD010000164.1:0-9163 GCA_039923755.1 Terrimesophilobacter sp.
GCGCTGCGAGCACTGGGGCCGGCAGCCTGCGCTGGGAGCACTGGGGCCGGCAGCCTGCGCTGGGAGCACTGGGGCCGGCAGCCTGCGCTGGGAGTACTGGGGCCGGCAGCCTGCGCTGGGAGTACTGGGGACGGCAGCCTACGCTGAGAGCATGGGAGAGAACCAGCACCATCGAGTCGAGCACGATCAAGGCGAGCACGACAGGCCCCACCACGATGGTGCCCACCATGACCGCACCCACCATGATGGTGCCCATCATGACCGCACCCACCACGATGGTGCCCACCATGACCGCACCCACATCGACCCCATGTCATTGACCCCCGCGATTCGAGTACACGTGATTACCGTCTCGGATCGAGGGTCACGCGGTGAACGTGAAGACAAGTCCGGTCCGCGCGCGGTCACGAGACTTAGCCACCTGGGATTCGATACAGACTTGAGCCTGGTGCCGGACGGCGCGGACTCCGTGGCTGCCGCCATCCGCGCCGCCATCGACGCAGGGGCTCACGTGGTGATCACGAGCGGTGGTACTGGTGTTTCGCCACGCGACTTGACGCCCGAGGGCACTCGGCCCTTACTCACCCGCGAAATCCCGGGAATTGCGGAAGCGCTGCGCCGCGAAGGGGCTCGCACGGCACCCATGGCGATTCTCAGCCGAGGTGTCGCTGGCCTCGTCGGATCGACGCTCGTGGTCAACCTGCCCGGCTCAGTAAAAGCCGTCGACGAAGGTCTCGACGTGTTGTTGCCGCTCTTGCCGCATCTCGTGGAACAGATTCGCGGAGGCGATCACTGAGGAGACCGGTGAAGCGATCAGTGAGTAGACCACTGAGTCAAGCACAGAGTCCAGCACAGAGTCGACCACTGATCGACCACTGAGTCGAGAACTGAGTCGAGCACAGAGTCGAGCACAGAGTCGACCACTGATCAACCACTGATCGACCACTGAGTCGACCAACTACACCGGGCGGCGCCAGTCGCCCGAACGGCCACCGGACTTCGCCAGCAACCTGACGTTGACGATTTCGACCGACTTGTCCATTCCCTTAACCATGTCGACGATTGCCAATGCAGCCACCGACACGGCAGTCATCGCTTCCATCTCTACGCCGGTGCGGTCCGCTGTGCGCACGGTCGCCTCAATGTTCACCCCGTCATCGACTACGTCGAGTTCTACGCTTGCGCCGTGCACACCGATGATATGGGCCAGTGGCAGAAGTTCGGCAGTGCGTTTTGCGGCCTGGATCCCCGCGATACGCGCAACAGCGAGCACGTCACCTTTGGGTGCAGACCCAGACCGAAGCGCGTTGATCACTGTCGCGGAGCACCGGACGAAGCCGGCCGCAGTGGCCTGGCGCACGGTCGGTGTCTTTTGGGTGACATCCACCATGTGCGCCTGGCCGGCTGAGTCAAGATGGGTGAAAGGCTGATCGCTCATGTCAACAGTGTGACATCCACGAGGTCTCCCTCGCGCACCTCGGTCACCGATTCGGGAACCATAGCGAGAGCATTCGCGCCCGCGAGACTTGCGACGAGATATGAGCCGGAACCTCCGGTGCTCGCTGGCTGCACCGTGTACGAGCCGTCCGACTGCTGCTTTGCGACCGCCGGCATGTATTGGGCACGGCCCATCGGGCTCCGCCAACCCGTGCCAACGACAGCGTGCAACACTGGCCTGTGCAGATCCTGCCTGCCCTGCATGGCCAGGAGAGCAGGCCGCACGAATTGTTCGAAGGACACGAAAACGCTCACTGGGTTGCCGGGAAGTGCAAAAATCGGTGGTCCGGATGCGCCGGCCACGCCGGGCCAAGCACCAAACCCCTGGGGCTTTCCGGGTTGCATCCTCAGTGGCCCGAACCACACGCCGAGGGGCGCAAGCACGGCCTTCACCACATCGTAGGCACCCACGCTCACTCCGCCAGACGTGACGAACGCATCCACGTGAGGCGCGTAACGCTCGAACGCAGAACGGAGCGCTTCGGCATCGTCGGGTACGGAGCCGATGAGTACGGGGATGCCACCACACTCGGCAACCGAAGACGCCAGAAGCAGCGAGTTCGAGTCGTGGATCTCGCCTCGATGGAGAGGCTCACCGGGTGCGAGCAGCTCTGAACCCGTGGAAAGTACACCCACTCGGGGTGCCGGAATCACGCTTAGTGTGCTGGAACCGGTGGCCGCCGCAGCAGAGAGGTCCCTCGAATTGAGTGTTCGACCAGCGACCAACACGATGTCACCAGCGCGCGCATCGGTTCCGCGGCGGCGGATGTGGGCGGCCGGCTCTGGTGCGCGAAACACGCGAACGGACTGGGTTCCCCGGTCCGTGTCTTCCACCGGAACGATGCAATCTGCATCATCCGGCAACGGTGCACCCGTCATGATGCGCGCAGCTTGCCCCGGTCGCAGCGTCGGATTCTCGGCCGACCCAGCGGGCAGGTCGGCAACGACGGTGAGTGTTACCGGCGCATCCGCGGAGGCGCGGGAAGCATCGGCACCCCGAAGGGCGTAACCGTCCATGGCGGAATTGTCGAAACTCGGAACGTCGACCAGCGCTCTGACATCCAGCGCGAGGGTTCGTCCACGCGCATCGGCGAGGGGGATAGCGACGGGAGAAAGCGCCGTGACGGAGGCGAGAATGCGGCCGCGATGCTCTTCGACGCTGATCGTGGACGGGGCATCGTGGTGTCGGGCGTCCATGGTGTCCACTCTAACGACGTGCCGAGGCTAGCTGAGGAGTTGGGGAAGGCTACGGCAATTTAACACGCTCCCGCCGACGGATTCTCCGCAAATGCGGTGATAAAGTCATCATTATGTCGCAATATCGGATTAGTGAAGCCGCGAGTCTGCTCGGAGTGAGCGATGACACGGTGCGTCGCTGGATCGCCGCGGGGACGCTCGGCGCGAGCGATGACGCCGCGGGTCGACAGGTCATCGCGGGTACCGACCTGGCTCGCAGGGCACAGGACATTGCGACCGCGCCGCCGGACCCGTCGGGGGTTGGCAGTAGCGCACGCAACCGGATGGTCGGGCTCGTGACAGCCATCATGAGCGACACCGTCATGTCCCAGGTGGAGTTGCAATGCGGCCCGCACCGGATGGTGTCTCTCATGTCGACGGAAGCGGTCCGCGACCTCGGTCTTGAGATCGGGTCTCTTGCCGTCGCAGTCGTCAAGGCAACCATGGTCATCGTTGAGACCCCGAAAGAGTGAGGGCATTGCCCGACACTGGCACCCTCCGCGCGGACCATCGTGCCCGATCACATCGCCGCGGCCCGTACCTAGCCACTACTGTCGCCCTCGCCCTCACTCTCGCGGCGTGCACGGTGGAACCCGCACCAACACCGACTTCCTCTCCCTCGGCGTTGAGTGGAGACCTCACGGTATTCGCCGCAGCATCGCTCACGGCGTCGTTCACAGAGCTGGCGACGGCCTTCACTGCAGGAAACCCGGGCGTGATTGTGAATCCGATCTCGTTCGACGGGTCGGCGACACTTGCCACTCAGATCAATGAGGGCGCCCCGGTTGACGTCTTCGCCTCCGCGGACCAGGCCAACATGGACAAGGTGTCAGCGCTTGTCAATGGAACGGCCACGGTCTTCGCACGTAACGTGCTGCAGATCGCAGTTCAGCCGGGCAACCCGCTGGGCATCACGCGCTTGGCCGACCTGGCGAAGCCTACCGTCAAGACGGTGCTGTGTGCGCCGCAAGTCCCGTGCGGAACAGCCTCCCACAAGCTGCTCGACGTCGACGGTATCACGCTCACTCCGGCGAGCGAGGAGCAGAACGTCAAGGCGGTGCTCACGAAAGTGCAGATGGGTGAAGCGGATGCTGGCCTCGTGTATCGGACGGACATCATGGCATCCGCTGGTGCCGTGGACGGCGTGACGATCGCGGGAGCGGATCGAGCCGTGAACTTCTATCCGATCGCCGCCCTCACCGCGTCGAAGAATCCGACGGTAGCCCGTGCATTCGTCGACTTTGTGCTCTCCGCGGCGGGGAAGGCAATTCTCGCGAAGTACGGTTTCGGGGCGCCATGAGCCGGAAAACACCGGTGGCGAGCGGGATTCCTCGGCTTCTCTACTTCCCCGCGGCACTCGGCTTCGCACTGCTGGTCTTTCCGGTCCTCGGCCTGATTCTGCGCGCCGACTGGCCGCGAGTTCCCGCAGCCATCGTGTCACCGGAGGCGACATCCGCGCTCCGTCTCTCGCTGCAGACGTCGGTGACCGCGACGGCACTGTGCGCCATCATCGGTATTCCACTCGCACTCGTCATCGCACGCTCGGGCCGGCGTCTTGCGGGGCTACTGCGGGCCCTCACGACCCTCCCCCTCGTCATGCCACCGCTCGTTGGCGGGATCGCCCTGCTCTACCTCCTGGGGCGCAACGGACTCATCGGCGGCGTGCTCAACGTGGCCTTCGGTATCCGGATCCCGTTCACGACTGCCGCGGTCGTGATCGCCCAGTCCTTTGTCGCCCTCCCGTTCCTCGTCATCGCGGTGGAGGGCGCCCTGCGCACCGCTGGCACCCGATTCGAGACGGTCGCCGCGACACTCGGCGCAGGCCGGTGGACCGTTTTTCGCCGCATCACGCTGCCGCTCATTCTCCCCGGCCTGATCTCGGGCACGGTCCTGTGCTTTGCGAGGGCCCTGGGCGAGTTCGGTGCTACCGCGCTCTTCGCCGGCAATGCCGCCGGGATCACGCGGACCATGCCACTGGCCATTTACACCGCGTTCAACGGGGCCGGAGTGACACAGGACTCCGCAATCGCGCTGTCGCTGTTGTTGATTGTCGTCGCGATAGGGATCCTGTTGCTCCTGCGCAGCTGGCAGAGCGAACCGGAGCGTTGATCGTGGGGCTTGATGTTGAACTTTTTGTGACCCGCGGTGATTTCACACTCGATGCGGCACTCCACGTCGCGGACGGCGAAACACTCGCGCTGCTGGGGCCGAACGGCTCCGGCAAGTCGACACTGTTGCATGCTATCGCTGGGCTTCTTGCCCTGCGGCGCGGATCCGTTGTGGTTGGCGGGCGGACGCTGACTCGGGTTGGCGCGAATACGCGGAAATTGTCTGCGGTTGACCTCGGCAGGAGAACACCGGTCCGGGTTGATGGCAACGAGCGCGGAACCCAGCACGAAACCCGGCACGACTTAGCCGTTGCTCCGCACGAACGCAACGTCGGGCTTCTCGGGCAGGACCCGCTGCTCTTCCCGCACCTCAGCGCGTTGGAGAACGTCGGATTCGGTCCTCGATCACGAGGGGAATCTGCGGCCCGCGCTCGAGACACGGCCATTCGCTGGCTCGAGGCCGTCGGCCTCGCCGGATTCGAGGATCGCCGGCCATCCCAACTCTCCGGTGGGCAGCAGCAGCGTGTCGCTATTGCCCGCGCGTTAGCGGTGGAACCGGAGGTACTTCTCCTCGATGAGCCCATGGCGGCGCTGGACGTCCAGAACGCGGCGGCGGTGCGAACACTTTTGCGTGAACGCCTCGCCGCGAAGGCTATCCCCACCATCGTGGTCACCCACGATGTCGTCGACGCCATGGTGCTGGCAGATCGTGTCGCGATACTTCATGAGGGCCGCATCGTCGACATCGGAACGCCGGCAACGGTACTCGGGCAGCCGAAGAACCACTTCGCGGCATCGCTCGTGGGAGTCAACCTGTTCGAAGGAACCATGGGGGCCGACGGAATCGTGCAGAGCGTTGACGGCCGACGATTGCGCTGTGTGCCGATCGGTAGTGAAGCGACACGAGTTTTGACTGCAGGCGAACACGTGGCCGCATCGTTTCCGCCGACCGCTGTGCGGATAACAGTCTTGCCGAAGACCGGAGCCCAGTTTACTGCTGCCCAGCCCAACGCAGCCCACGCCGCCACTACCCAGGCGAGCAACGACTCACGATCGAGTTCCGGCACCTTGTCATGGCGCGCGATAGTCGGCCCTCTCGAACCGGCCGTTCGCGGCATCCGGGTACCCTTCGTGGGCGAGCGCCTGGTTGCGGAGGTGACGACCGCAGAGTTACTCGCGAGTGGAATTCAGGAGGGAATGGCGGTGTCGGTGACGGTCGACCCCGAATTTGTCACCGTGTACCCCATCCCGAGCGGTGCGGCGTCGATGGCAGGATAGAGGCGTGACGAAGACTCAGCGTGCGCTTGGTGTGCCCCTGTCTCTCCTTGGGCTCGGCATGGTCGGGTTCGTCGCCGCCTTCGCGCTCACCCTCGACAAGTTCGCGCTGCTGGAGAATCCTGACGCTCAACTCGGCTGCAATTTCAGCGTGCTCATTGGATGCAGCACCAACCTGAACTCCGCACAGGGAGAGGTGTTCGGATTCCCCAACTCGCTTCTCGGCATCGTGTTCTGGAGCGCGACGATCACGGTCGGCGTGGCACTGCTTGCTGGTGCCACGTTTGCGCGATGGTTCTGGGCACTGTATGCGCTGGGCGCCACCGCCTCGCTCGCGTTCGTCATCTGGTTCATCAGCCAAAGCCTGTTCGTTCTGCACGTGCTGTGCCCGTGGTGCATGGTCACGTGGGCGGTGACGATACCGCTCTTTTGGCTGGTTACCTTGCACGCGGTGCGGGTGGGCGCTATCCCGTTGCCGCCACCGGTTCGTCGATTCGCCGGTATCGCGATCGGGTGGCTCCCCTTGATTGCCCTCGCCTGCTACCTCATCGTCGCCGCACTCGCGCAGTGGCAATTGGACGTCATCGGCGAACTGACCAGGTGACGTGGTGACGTGCCGACACTGAAGAAAACGGTGCTTCTCACCGGGGCAACCGGATCGATGGGCTCGGCGACGCTGACCGAATTGCGTCACCGCCGCGATCGTTTCAATATTGTCATCCTCGCGCACGACAACAAGCACGGCCGGTCGTTTCTCCGACCATTCCTGACCGAGCCTGGAATTCGCGTTGTGTGGGGCGACCTGCGCGATTACGGAAAGGTTCTTGACTGCGTGACCGGTGCCGACATTGTTCTGCACATCGCCGCACTCATCTCTCCCGCCGCAGATCGCGATCCGGTGGCCACGGAGCAGATCAACGTGGGGTCGATCCGCAACATCCTGCGTGCGATTGCTGAGCAACCGGACCCCGACAGGGTTCGGCTCGTCACGGTGGGGTCGGTGGCGATGACGGGCAGTCGGTTGCCGCCACTTCACTGGGGTCGGGTGGGGGACCCGGTGGCCCCCGCTATCGGCGACCATTACGCCGTGAGCAAGATCGAGTCCGAGCGATTGGTCATCGAATCGGGGCTCGCGCGCTGGGTTTCGCTGCGGCAGACCTTCATCTGCATACCGAAACTGCTGAGCCTGTTGCACCCGATCCTGTTCCACCAGCCCGTGAACACGCAGTTCGAGTTCGTGACGGCGCGAGACTCGGGCCGACTGATGGCGAATGTCTGCGAGGACACGGTGCCGGACGAGTTCTGGCGACACGCGTACAACATCGGCGGTGGCGCGGCGTGCAGGGTCAATTACGTCGAGTACCTTGATCGAATTTTCGGTGTGCTCGGGTTGGGCGCACTCGCCCGGCTCACCGAGCGCAGGTGGTTCGCCCTCAAAAATTTCCACTGCCAGTGGTTCCTCGATTCAGATGTGCTCGAGGACTACCTGCACTTCAGGCGCGATGGTCTGGACGAGTATGTGGCGCACGTGGCGGCAACCGCGCCCTGGTATCTCCGGCTCGGGCTCGGACGGCTGGTCCCGCGCGTCCTCATCCGAAATCTCGTGATGAAGCGCCTGGCGCGGCGGCCGGAGGGCCCGTTGCACTGGATAGAGGCCGACGATCATGCCAAGGTCGAGGCGTTCTTTGGATCACGGCAGGAATGGGAGCGCATTCCCGGCTGGGAGCACCCGATCCCGGAACCCACGGCTCCCATGCCCCTCGATCACGGTTATGACGACTCGTTGCCGGATGCCGGCATCGGGCTTCTCGAAGCGGCATCGGCCGCTCGGTTCAGGGGTGGTGAGTGCCTCTCGCACGGCATGGTGACCGGTGATCTTTACACTCCTTTGCGCTGGAGTTGCGCGGCGGGCCACGAGTTCGAGGCAACGCCGTACCTCGTGCTACGTGCTGGCCACTGGTGTCGTGAATGCCAGCCACCACCGTGGAACGACGTTGCGCGGGCGGCGGGGAATCATTTCCTCGCCCAGGTGGTGGCGGAGCGAACGCCGGGCGTCGCCAACTGAACGTGCTGTTCGCGGGGGCGTCGCCCGCACGAAAGAGAAGGCGTCGTCAACTGAACGTCATCGGCAGCGTTCGATAGCCGCTCGCTGGGTAGCTCGCAAAATCCGGTGCGCCGGCAAGCGCGGTATCGATCGAATTCGTCGCCGCCAGGAGCTCCTCCACGACGATCCGTAACTCCAGGCGAGCCAATGGCGCACCGGGGCAGTCGTGAATGCCGCGCCCGTACAGGAGGTTATCTGCGGCATTGAGTTCAGGTTGGTAGTCGTCGGGGTTGCCGAAACGGGCTTCATCCCGGTTCGCTGACGCCCAGTTCACATTGACCCGCTCGCCCGCGCTGATCCGCCGCCCGCCGAGTTCAGTGTCCCGCGTGGCAACGCGGCGATTCGCGATCAGCGGGGAATGCATCCGCAGAATCTCCTCGATCGCCGCCGGGATCTTTTCCGGTGCGCCCCGAAGCTCGGCCTGCAGGTTCGGATGCCCGGCAAGATACGCGACGAGAATCCCGACACTTGCGGATATCGTGCCCAGCTCTCCGACGGTCCAGTTGCGCAGAATCGAGACGAGTTCGTTGTCACTAAGCGGAACGCCGTCGATCGTCTCGTCAAGTAACAGAGCAGTCACGGTGGCCGCGGTGTCAGTGGAGGAGATGGGCGTGGCGGCGGGAAACGACGCGGGTGTCTCGACGGGAGCCGGCAACCTCTCGGTCGACGACGTGCGAAGCTGCGCTCGTTGGTCGCGGAGCACCCTGTGAACAGTCGTGTCGAAGTCGGTTGCCACTGCATCCAGTGCTTCGCGGTCGCGGTGTAGGGTCGCTCGGTGGTTGCGCGCCGTCCAGTGGCGAAGCGCATCGACGGTGTATGCAGGCCAACCGAGCCACGCGCGTTGTGCTTCGAGCGCATACTCGAGAGCGAAGGCGCTGATGAATTCGACCTGCTCCCCTCGAGGCAGCGCGGCAACCAATTCCTGCGCAACCTGTCTGCACAC
>JBDTCD010000165.1:0-3802 GCA_039923755.1 Terrimesophilobacter sp.
ATAGGAACTTTCTCATCGACGCACCGGAGGGGAAATTTCTCCTCAAAGTGCTCGGCGCCGGAACGAGCGAGAGCGACCTTCTCATTCAGGATGATGCGCT
The DNA here is from genome assembly GCA_039923755.1 of Terrimesophilobacter sp. GTDB lineage: Bacteria > Actinomycetota > Actinomycetes > Actinomycetales > Microbacteriaceae > Terrimesophilobacter. The sequence continues at coordinate 101 of JBDTCD010000165.1, forward strand.
CACGCAGCTTGCACTGGCCGGGATTGCGGCTCCCCGCCCGAGAGTCGGAGCAAATGGCAGCACCATCCAACATGCCACCATGGGCGGCAGCCAGGTGCGCGTGCGCCTCCTCGATTTTCTCGACGGCTCGTCACTGGCGGACAGCACCTACCTTGCGCCGTCGGTCATCTCAGCCCTGGGGAGTCTTTCAGCCGGGGTAGCACTCGGCCTTCGAGCGGTGGAGGCGCCGGCGCCGGATCGTGGACTCCAATGGGACCTGCGGCGCGCAGGCGACGTCATCGTCGCCTTGCTCGGCTCGGTGCGGGAGTCTCGGCGCGAGGCGGTCGACCTGGCCTCCCGCGACGCACGTGCACGACTCGAACCACTCATTGGGGCTCTGCGAACCCAGCTGATTCACGGTGACGTCACCGATGACAATGTGGTCTGCCGGGACGATGAGTACGGCCGCGCAGTTCCCTACGGCGTGATCGACTTCGGGGACCTCGCCGAAGGGTGGCTCGTCGCCGAACTCGCCGTCACGGTGTCGTCGCTGTTAAACCGCACCCGCAGTTCGCTGGCGAGTGCTCTTCCCGCCATACGTGCGTTCCACGAAGTTCTTCCTCTTCGCGACGATGAGGTTCGCGCGCTCTGGCCACTCGTGGTCCTCAGGGGCGCTGTCTTGGTCGTCAGCGGCGAACACCAGGTGAGCCTGGAAGAAGGCAACGATTATGCGTCAGAGCGCGTTGAGGGCGAATGGCGGATATTTCAGTCCGCAACGAGCGTGAACCCGGTGGTTGCCGAAACCATGATTCGCGATGCACTTGGCATGAGTCCGTTGATCGATCCGCCCCACGACGCACAGCTTTTGACAGCACCTACCGCGGAGTACCCACTCGTCGCCGGGCTGGGAACACCGCAGTGTGAAATCCTGGACTTCTCCACGACCAGTCCACTGCTGGATGATGGCGCCTGGCTTCAGGTTGACGCGGAGTGGGCGCTCGCGCGAGAAGCGCTGGCATCACACCGTGTGGCACTCGCTCCGTACGGCATACCCCGGCTGACCCGCGCGACAGTGCTGAGCGATACCGAACCAGCCACCTGGCCGACGGTCACCGATCTCTATCTCCCGGCAGACTCCCTGGTGAGCGCGCCATTCGACGCCAAGATCACCTCCACTGGTCCGAACAGCATCACGGTGTCCGCGACTCGAGAGGGTGATACCCGGGTTTTGCACATCGAGGGCATCGCCTCCGCGCTCCGTGGGATCGTGGCCGCGGGAGACACGATGGGTGTTGCGCTCGATCAACACGAGGGGATTGCGAGGCTTCGGGTCCAAAACCGGAGCGCATCGGATGTCGCTGCGGCACCCTTTGTCGTACCGTCGGACTCAGCGGTGTGGCGCGCGCTGGTACCGAATCCGGAGCCACTACTGGGGCTGGTGCCCCGGGAGCCAGTACCGGACGCGCAGGACGAACAGAGGCGCCGGCTTGCCTTCTTTCCTGCAGCCCAGGAGCGGTATTACGAGAACCCTCCGCTCTTTGAACGCGGGTGGCGCGAGCATCTGATCGATATGCGGGGACGCGTCTACCTGGACATGGTGAACAATGTCGCAGGTGTTGGCCACAGCGATCCGAGGCTGACGGACGCCATATCGACGCAACTTCGCCTGTTGAACACGAACTCGCGATTCCTCTATCGGGGTCTTTCTGACCTGTGCGAGCGGTTGGTGCAGCATGCCCCGTCGCCCGAACTCGACACCGTTCTCCTGGTCAACAGCGGCACGGAGGCCGTCGATCTGGCGATTCGCCTTGCCCAGCTCTACACGGGGCGGCGGCTTGTCGTATCACTGCGCGAGGCCTACCACGGCTGGTCGATGGCCGCTGATGCCGTGACGACATCCGCCTACGATAATCCCGTGGCACTGGCGTCAAGGCCGGACTGGGTGCATGTTGTCGAATCCCCCAACGTCTACCGCGGATCGCACCGCGAGGCCAACGCCGGCGAGGACTACGCCAGGGAGTTCGACAATGAGATGGACGCGCTGGCCAGTACCGGTGAAGCCATCGGCGCATTCCTGTGTGAACCGATTCTCGGAAATGCGGGCGGGGTACTGCTTCCGGAGGGCTACCTCCGCAGAGTGTATGACAGCGTCCGCGCTCGCGGTGGCGTGTGCATCGCCGATGAGGTGCAGGTCGGATACGGGAGGCTTGGCGACTATTTTTGGGGCGTCGAACAGCAGGGTGTCGTGCCGGACATCATCACGATCGCGAAGGCGATGGGCAATGGGTATCCACTCGGCGCGGTCATCACCCGTCGCGATATTGCCGCAGCACTTCAGAATGAGGGCCATTTCTTCTCCTCCGCCGGAGGGAGCCCCGTCAGTTGCGCGGCAGGGATTGCAGTGCTCGACATCATGGAGCAGGACGGACTTCAGGAGAATGCGCGCGTGGTGGGTGGCCACCTGGCGACGCGGCTCCGTGAATTGGCTGGGCGGCATCCGCTGATCGGCACCGTTCATGGACTCGGACTGTATCTCGGAGTGGAGCTCGTGCGAGATCAGGAGACCCGGGAACCTGCCGATACGGAAACGGCCGCGATCTGCGAACGCCTCCTCGAGCTCGGGGTGATCATGCAGCCCACGTCGGAACGCCAGAATGTTCTCAAGATCAAACCGCCGCTCTGCCTGACCACAGCTGACGCCGACTTTTTTGTGGACTGTCTGGACGAGGTCCTGCGCGACGGCTGGTGATGGTGACGGTCACTGCGCGGTGCGCAGCACGATTTTGCCGCGCGTGTGCCCTTTCTCCAGTTCCCGGTGGGCCTCGGCTACCTGGGCGAGAGGGAACTCCCGGTCGATGTTAATGGTGAGCTCACCCGAGTCCAGGAGGTCGGCAATCGCCGTCAGCGTTGCGGTATCGGAGAGGGCTTTGATGTCGGTCGCGCGCATGCCAGCGGCGGCGGCATCCGAGCGAAAATCGGGCCAACTGCCGGAGGGGACGTTGATGAGGAGGCCGTCAGGGCGCAGGACGGACAGTGAGCGAGTTCCCGTGTGATCGTGCACATTACCGATCAGATCAACGACGACGTCGATGTCCCCGGTTGCCTCCTCGAAACGTGTCGAACGGTAGTCGATGACCTCGTCGGCGCCGAGTTCCCGCAGCCAGTGTGAGTTGCGCTCGGATGCCGTGGCGATGACGTGAGCACCAGCCCGTTTCGCAAGTTGCACTGCGACGTGTCCGACACCCCCTGCCGCCGCATGGATGAGGACGCGATCGGAGGACTTCACGGCACCGACGGTAACGATGCAACCCCACGCGGTGAGTGCGGCGCACGGAACCGCGGCGGCCTGGACGGGCGTCAACGAGTGAGGTTTGCGGGCGATCGCGATGACCGGTACCGTCAGGAACTCCGCATAGCTGCCACTCAGGCGAGGCACGGAAACCATACCGTAGACCTCGTCACCTGGCTGGAAAGGATGCGCATCGAATGCGGGACGAACGATCGTCCCGCAGAAGTCGACGCCGAGGATCGCCGGGTAATTCCGAATCAGGGGGGCCGCGCCGCTCCCTGCTCGCGTCTTCGCGTCGATCGGGTTGATTCCCGCCGCACTCACACGCACTATTGCCTCTCCGATTGCCGGCGTGACCATCGGCACGTCACGTTCGACCAGGACCTCCGGTCCTCCGGCACCATCCATCACCATCGCGCGCATCATCGTCATTC
>JBDTCD010000166.1:0-6105 GCA_039923755.1 Terrimesophilobacter sp.
GCGACCGTCTGCATAGCGGCCTTTGCCAAGAACAACCGCCGCCGCCTGCGCGAGACGCAGGGACAACTCCACCGTCAGGGTCTCGTTGGCGAGGCCCCGAACACCGTCAGTACCGAATAGTCGAGGCATAGTGGCTGGTAGCCGAATGCCGGACTAACGCTTCGAGAACTGAGGAGCCTTGCGGGCCTTCTTCAGTCCAGCCTTCTTGCGTTCGATGACGCGGGCGTCGCGGCTGAGGAATCCGGCCTTCTTGAGCTCCGGACGGTTGTTCTCCCTGTCGATCTCGTTCAGTGCCCGAGCGATACCCAGACGCAGTGCACCGGCCTGGCCGGAGGGGCCACCGCCGGTAATGCGAGCGATCACGTCGTAGCTTCCCATGAGGTCGAGAACCTTGAACGGATCGTTGATGAGCTGCTGGTGAAGCTTGTTCGGGAAGTAGTTCGCGAGCTCGCGACCGTTCACCGTGATGGTGCCGGTCCCGGGGACGAGACGAACACGGGCAATCGCCTGCTTACGGCGGCCGACAGCCGCGCCGGGCACATTGAGAACGGCGCGCGGGGCGCGGGGCGCCGACGCGGCCGGTGTCTCGGTCGTGAAACTCTCTGGAGCGTCTTCTGCTGAGTCGTCAACCTCGGCTTCTACGGCCTCGTTGTCGATGGAATCTGAAATCTTCGCCATGAAAAGGTCCTTTGCTATTCAGCCGGCGCTACTGCGCGACCTGGGTCAGTGAGTAGGGCTTGGGCTGCTGCGCAGCGTGGGGGTGCTCGGCACCGGCGTACACCTTGAGCTTGGTCAACTGGGCGCGACCGATCGAGTTCTTCGGGAGCATGCCACGCACTGCCTTCTCGACGGCACGGGTGGGGTGCTTGGCAAGCATCTGCGAGTATGTCGTGGTCGACAGCCCTCCCGGGAAGCCGGAGTGCGTGTACGCCTTCTTCTGCTCAAGCTTCGCGCCGGTGAGCGCGACCTTCTCGGCGTTGATGATGATGACGAAGTCACCGGTGTCGATGTGCGGCGCGAACGTCGGCTTGTGCTTGCCGCGCAGGAGAATGGCGACGTGACTGGCCAGTCGGCCAAGCACGACATCGGTCGCGTCGATGATAAGCCACTCGCGGGTAACGGTGTCAGGCTTTGGCGTGTAGGTACGCATAGTGCAGGACTGCTCTCTGTTCGAAGGGAGTTGTTCGTGAATCCCACTCCGTGGACGTTGGCGGCGCAGATACGCTACGAACGGATCCGGTGGAGGGCTCAGCTTCGGATGCCACGCTTCCGCAGGCACCAAGGATCAAGAATAGCCCACGCAGTAGGCACGGTCAAACGCGAGCACTCAATCACCGCCGTCGAGTGGCTCCCTCCGCGCGCGAGTCTGCTCAGCCCTCTCAGCCAGACCCGCGTCCGCCGGGTAGCCGACCTCCATGAGCGTCAACCCTTTGGCCGGCATGACCTTAAACTCACTGGTGCGCTGACGCTCGTCCCGTAGTTGGAGGAGTCGCGTCAGGGTCAGCTTCCCCTGCCCCACGGCGATCGTCGCGCCCACCAGCGCGCGAACCATACTGTGGCAGAACGCGTCAGCTTTCACGTTGGCTATCAGGACTCCCGAACTGCTCCGCTCCCACGAGAAATCCTGAAGCGTGCGGACGCTCGTAGCACCGTCCCTGGATTTGCAAAACGACGCCCAATCGTGAAGTCCACGGAGGGCCTGTGCGGCCTCCTTCATCGCCGCAGCGTCGAGCGCGCCTGAAAGCCACAGAGTCCCGTTCCGTTCCAGGGGGTTACGCTCTGCATCCTCATCCGCCACGCGAAACTCGTACCGACGCCAGATCGCCGAGAAACGAGCGTCGAACCCCGGCGGGGCGATGCTCGATCGCGACACCCATACATCGGTGTCCAGGCCCGCGATTCCGTTGAGCCGATGGGCTAGCGCAGCGGGTCCGCTCCGTGGGCGACTGCGACGGAGCCCAACCTGCTGCTCAGCGGTGATGTCAAGGTGAGCGACCTGTCCGAGGGCATGCACGCCGGCATCCGTTCGCCCCGCCACGGTGAGACGCGGTGGCTCGCCAAACCTTCCGAATACTGTCGCCAAGGCATCCTCGAGTACGCCCTGCACCGTACGCAAACCGGGCTGCCTACCCCACCCTTTGAAGTTGGTTCCGTCATAGGCGATGTCGAGCCGCAGCCGCGTCGACGCAGAAGTGTCGCCGTCACCGAGTTCGACTGCCGTTTCCACACGCCGAGTCTACTGAGCGGAAGCACATGCCCGGCTCGGCAATTGACCGTCGGGGCTGCGCGGGGGAAGCTTGGAAACACATGACCACGAAAATCAAAACTCCCGGCCCGCCCTCGCGTTTCGCGGGGCTCGACGGGCTGCGTGCGATCGCCGTAATCACGGTCATCCTGTTTCACCTCACGCCCGGTGCGGTGCCGGGAGGCTACCTCGGCGTGGACATCTTCTTCGTCATCAGCGGATTCCTCATCACGGCATTGCTTGTACGCGAACGCGAGACGAGTGGCCAGATTCGACTGGTGGATTTCTGGCGGCGCCGAGCACGACGGCTGATTCCCGCGCTGATTGTTCTCCTCCTGGCCTGTTGCTCCGTCGCGCTTGTCGCCGGCGGAAACGTTCTCGTTGGTTTGGGGCGGCAGGTTCTCGGTGCCGCAACATTCAGCAGCAACTGGCTTTCCATCGCGAGCGGATCGAGCTATTTCTCCGAGACGAATCCGGAACTGTTCCGTAACCTGTGGTCACTCGCGGTCGAAGAACAGTTTTACCTCCTCTGGCCCCTCGCACTCCTTGCTCTCCTCCTCATTCGCCGCACCACCATCCGCTGCATCATCATCGGCGTGCTGGCTGCCCTTTCGGCGGTGGAGATGGCTCTCCTCTATTTTCCTGGCGGCGACGCGACACGCGTGTACTACGGCACCGACACCCACAGTTTCGGCCTGGCAATCGGCGCGGTGCTCGCTCTGGCTAGCCGGAATTGGTGGCCATGGCCGCTCGCCTGGCCCCGTTGGCTGCGAACCTCCCTGCCCACGGTGGGCGCAGCGGCGATCCTCGGCCTTCTGGTCGCGTCGTTCATCATGCCCGCCGAAGCCGACGTGACGTACCAGGGTGGCCTCGTGGCCGTCGCCCTTCTCACGGCTGTGGCAATAGCGGGAGCAACGATGCCGGCCTCCGTGCTCGGTCGAGTCCTCGATGTCGCACCGATGCGGTGGGTGGGTGAGCGCTCGTACGGCCTCTACCTGTGGCACTGGCCCGCGTTCATCCTCACGACTGCCTTCCTTCCGCTTCTGGCGACCGACGGGCCGTCCGGGTGGGCACTCGGTGGAGTCGCGCTCGTCGGAACCGTCGTTACCGCCGCTCTGTCGTACCGCTTCATCGAGCAGCCGATCAGGAAGAACGGCTTCCGTGCGACACTTCGCCAGTGGGCTGCCGTGTGGCCGCGCCCGGGCGCTGTGGTCGCTCCGCGTGTCCGCCGGTTCTCCCCGATTCGGCTGACCGCGGGTCTGCTTGCGCTCGGCATGGTTATCGCCGGCGGGGCCGCATCCGTCGCCGCCATGTCTATGGACCCGGGCGAGACGGATGCGCAGGCCATTATCAAGGCAGGCCAGGCGATCGCATCCCCTCCAGCGCCTCCCTCCACCGTGACGGAACCGGTGGGTTCCGTGCCGGTTCAACTCCCCGCTGGAGACCAGATCACCGCCATCGGAGATTCGGTCATGCTCGCGTCGGCACCAGAGCTTGCCAGGGCCTTCAGCGGGATATCGATCGACGCCGTCGTCTCCAGACAACTGTCCCAGGCACCAGCAATTGTGGCCGCGCTGAAGAAAAAGGGCATGTTGCGGCCTACGTTGCTGCTCGGTCTCGGGACAAACGGGCCGATCGAGCGCTGGGTCCTCGAGCAGGTGCGGGATATCGTCGGCCCCGACCATCAGATCATTATCGTCAACGTGCAGGCCCCTCGGGGCTGGACTCCGGGGGTCAACGCTATCCTGCAAACCTTCGCGCAGCAGTACCGCAATGTTGAGCTGGCCAACTGGCACAGCGCCATCGCGGGGAAGCTAAACCTCCTCGCCCGCGACCAAATTCATCCCGGCACCACAGGAGGCACCATCTACGCGGGGATCGTGAAAGGCGCCCTTCAGCGACTTGCTGAATTGCCGCCGCTGCTCACGGCAAAGGATTACGGATTAGCACCGCACCCCGCCTAGCCAAGCGGGGTATGCGAAAGGCCCCATCCCGCAGGATGAGGCCTTCCTCAGTTTTGTGGCTACTTGTCGTCGGCGGACGAGTCCCTGGCAGCTGCATCATCGGCATCCGCGGATTCGGCCGCAGCCTCCTCTGTTGGCGTCTCCTCAGAGTCGGCCGTCGTGGCGTCGCCCTCGACAGCAGCAGTTTCGTCAGCTGCAGTTTCGTCAGCTGCAGTTTCGTCGGCAGTGGCCTCGTCGGCCTCGCTCTCGGCGGGGGCCTCGGCCACGGGCTCAGCCTTCGGCTTCTTCGTCTCTACCTTGGCGCGGGGCTTGGCGTTGACCGGCTCGAGGACGAGTTCGATCTGCACCATCGGGGCATTGTCACCCTTCCGGAATCCAAGCTTCGTGATGCGCGTGTACCCACCCTCGCGCTCTGCAACGAGCGGCGCGATCTGCGTGAAGAGTTCGTGGACCACACTCTTGTCGCCAATCACAGCGAGAACGCGGCGGCGAGCGTGCAGATCGCCACGCTTAGCGAACGTGATGAGGCGCTCGGCAACCGGGCGAAGTCGCTTTGCCTTCGTCTCTGTGGTCTTGATGCTCTTGTGGGTGAACAGCGCGGCGGCGAGGTTCGCGAGCAGAAGTCGCTCGTGAGCCGGTCCACCGCCGAGGCGCGGGCCCTTGGTTGGCTTAGGCATTGTTGGTTTTCTCCAGGATCAGATTGGTCAGGGCCGAGCTCAGTTGCTCTCGTCGTCGTCGTACCCGCTGTAGAAGTGGGCGCCGTCGAATCCGGGAACAGTGTCCTTGAGGGACAGTCCGAGCTCGACGAGCTTGTCCTTAACCTCATCGACTGACTTCGATCCGAAGTTCCGGATGTTCATGAGCTGCGTCTCCGAGAGTGCGACAAGCTCGCTCACGGAGTTGATGCCCTCACGCTTGAGGCAGTTGTAGCTGCGCACAGACAGGTCGAGATCCTCGATCGGCATGCTCAGTTCGCTGGAGAGAACAGCGTCGACCGGCGCCGGGCCGATCTCGATGCCCTCTGCTGCGGAGTTGAGCTCGCGGGCGAGTCCGAACAGCTCGGTGAGCGTCCGACCGGCCGATGCGATCGCATCGCGCGGGGTGATCGCGTTCTTGGTCTCGACATCCACGACCAGGCGGTCGAAGTCGGTGCGCTCACCGGCACGCGTCGCCTCGACGCGGTAGGTGACCTTCAGCACGGGCGAGTAAATCGAGTCGATAGGGATCTGACCCGCTTCGCTGAACTCGTTGCGGTTCTGCGTTGCGGAGACGTATCCGCGGCCACGCTCGATAGTGAGCTCAAGCTCGAAACGAGCTTTGTCGTTCAACGTCGCGATGACGAGTTCCGGGTTGTGGATTTCCACACCGGCCGGCGCGGAGATGTCCGCGGCCGTAACCTGACCAGCACCCTGCTTGCGCAGATACGCGGTGATCGGCTCGTCGTGCTCGCTCGAGACGACAAGACCCTTGATGTTGAGGATGATCTCGGTGACATCTTCCTTCACACCGGGGATCGTGCTGAACTCGTGCAGCACGCCGTCAAGACGGATGCTCGTGACCGCTGCACCCGGGATGGATGACAGGAGGGTGCGGCGAAGTGAGTTGCCGAGTGTGTAACCAAAGCCGGGTTCGAGTGGTTCGATGATGAACCGTGAACGGAACTCGGAGATGTTTTCTTCGGTCAGGGTCGGGCGCTGTGCAATAAGCACTGTGGATTCCTTTCGGCGAAGTGTCCGCTATTTGACACTTAGGCGTTTAACCGGTAGCTGGCCGGTCAGTTTGTTGAGTTGTGAACTGCTGATGAATTTTCTTGCTGGGTGAGTAAGGCCGTAAGGCCCCTATCGAATCCTTGGGGCGAGTTCTCGAGACCCGGTCACCCGGTTTCGAGACGCGCGC
>JBDTCD010000167.1:0-3332 GCA_039923755.1 Terrimesophilobacter sp.
CAGTGCCATCGTGGCGAACGGAGAACAGGAACAGCGTCTTGTCTTCGCGCAAAGAAAGGCGCAACGCTTGAAAACCAATGTCGGCATACATCATGGCGACGAGTTCGTCACGCTGGGGATACTTGTCAGCTTCGAAGGCGGCCACCACCATGCCCAGATATTTTTCGTAGTCCGATTCGGGTCCGAACGCGAGACGTCGCACGCGCGAGTGAAGACCGTCGGCCCCAACGACCAGGTCGAAGTCGCGCTCGGTTCCACTGTCGAATGTGACTCGAACGCGATTGCCGTCGTCATCGAGTCCTTGTACCGAGTCACCCAGAATGAGTTCTACAGCATCACCGAGCGCCTCATAAATAACTGCGGACAGGTCTGACCGGGCAATACTCAGGTACTTCTTCACGGATTCGATGATCGCCTCGGGTGCAAAGGATGCCACTTTTCGGCCATCGCGATTGACCGCTCTCCCTTCGGCCATCACATATCCACGCTTCCGCAGCTCAGGAACGATGCCCATTTTCTCGGCGACGTCGAACCCGGCACCCCAGAAGTCGATAATGTATCCGCCACTGCGAAGCTGCGGTGCGTGTTCTACGAGGGTGACCTCGTGTCCGGCTTTGTTCAACCAGAATGCGGTCGTCGGACCGGCGATACCTGCGCCCACGATCAAGACCTTCACGATGGCTCCTCACTCGAAAACGCATTAGACCACCAGTCTAAACCGCTGGTCTAAAGAGTCAAGGAGTGATTTATGCCTGCGCCATGTCCCGGAATCGCGAGAAATGACCCTGGAAAGCGACAGTGATCGTGCGGGTCGGGCCATTGCGGTGCTTGGCGACGATGAAGTCCGCTTCGCCTGCACGGGGGTTGTCCTTCTCGTATGCGCTCTCCCTGTGCAGCAGGATCACGACATCCGCATCCTGTTCGAGGGAACCGGACTCGCGAAGGTCGGAGAGGGCTGGCATCTTGTCTGAGCGCTGCTCCGGACCACGGTTCAACTGCGACAGCGCAATAACCGGAACCTGGAGCTCCTTCGCGAGCAACTTGAGCGCACGCGAGAACTCGCTCACCTCCTGCTGGCGGGATTCGACGCGCTTACCGCTCGTCATGAGCTGCAGGTAGTCGATGACCACGAGCTTCAGACCGACCCGCTGCTTGAGCCTGCGGCATTTCGCACGGATCTCCACGAGCGTCATGTTCGGGCTGTCGTCGATGTACAGCGGTGCGTCGTTGATGCGCCCGCGAGTTTGGGCGATCGTTGTCCAGTCGCGGCTGTCCACCGTGCCCTTGCGCATGTTCTGCAGCGGCACGGATGCCTCCGCCGACAGCAACCGCATCGCAATCTCACTGCGGCCCATCTCCAGGGAGAACACGATCGAGGGCAGGTCGTGCTTGATGGATGCCGCTCGAGCGAAATCAAGTGCGAGCGTCGACTTTCCCAACGCGGGACGCGCCGCCACGATGATGAGTTGGCCGGGATGAAGACCGTTTGTGAGCTCATCCAACTCGGCGAATCCGGTGGGGATTCCGGTCATGTGACCGTCGCGACCCTTCGCCGCCTCGATCTCGTCGATCGCGGCCTCGACGGCGGCGGTGAGTGGGACGAAGTCCTCTGAGTCGACACCGCCTGTCACGCCGTAGATCTCGGCCTGGGCGTTGTTGACGAGATCCACAACCTCGCCCTCGCTCGCATACCCCATCTGAACGATGCGGGTTCCGGCCTCGACGAGTCGGCGCAAAACCGCCTTCTCGGCCACGATGCTCGCGTAATACCCGGCATTCGCCGCCGTGGGCACGAGCCCGGTGAGGGTGTGCAGGTACTCGGCACCTCCAGCACGGCCGAGCTCACCCGACTTCGTCAGTTCGTCGGTGACCGCAATGACATCGGTCGGCTCGCCGTGTGAATACAGGGTGAGGATCGCATCGAAGATGATCTCGTGCTTTGGAATGTAGAAATCGATCGCCCGCACGGTCTCGAGCACATCAGCCACGGCATCTTTGCTGAGGAGCATTCCGCCAATTGCACTTTGCTCGGCCAGAAGGTCATGCGGCGGGGTGCGATCATTCTGACGGGTATCGGTGGCCGGGCGCTGGTCGCCTGCGAGTCCAAGATGGGCTATCGACATTCACAACCCTTCCGCTTCATTGGTGCACGGGCGCACGACTTTTTCTCCTGATGCGTCGGGCACGCCGGATACCGATGCAGTGGCACAATATCGACGAGCCCTCTGCACTCAGGTGTACTGCACACCAACGACAATCGCGGTAACCCGGCCGGTGAATGTCCTGTTTCGTGTCGGTGCGCCTCAACACTAGGAACTCCACGCCACGCACTCAAACAGCCCTGTGGAGAACGTTGTGGATGACGTGCGCGAAACGCCGTCGCTAATGTTGGCAACCTGTGGAGAACGTTGTGGAGAGGGAACTATTTTTCAAGCGAATACTCGGTTTGACCTGCGTTTTATATGAACGAGAGCCGTGTGTAGAAACATGTTTATAGTTGTGGTTGAGGGTTGAGGGTTTATCGCGCCAACTGTGTACAACGTGAAGGATTCGTCTACCCCCCGTGCGGGGGTGACGCGCATGAAGAAGCGGCAGGGGCAGACCGAAATCCACCCCTGCCGCATCAATTATGAGCTACCTGGCAGCAACCACCTTGATGGTGATCGTCGCGACGAGGTCATCCCTCAGGCGCACCGTCGCCTCGTGGTCGCCGGTCGCCTTGATGGGCGCCGTGATCTCGATTTTGCGCTTGTCGAGTGCGCCGAGGCCTGCCGCAGAAACCGCATCCGCAATGTCGGAAGTCTTGACCGAACCGAAAAGCCGGCCGCTCTCTCCCGCTTTGACGGTGAGCGTCACAGCAGTTGCCTGGAGCTTCGCTTTGAGGTCCTGCGCCTCTTCGATGGTGGCGTGTTCGCGCGCGGAACGGGCAGCCTTGATCTGGTCGATCTGCTTTTCGCCGCCACGGGTCCATGTCACCGCCCATCCCTGGGGGATGAGGTAATTACGGGCGAATCCATTCTTGACTTCGACCACGTCGCCTGGGGCACCGAGGCCGGTGACCTCGTGCGTAAGAATCAGCTTTGACATTTCACGTGCTCCTAACGGCCTGAGCCCGCGTACGGCAGCAAGGCCATCTCGCGCGCGTTCTTGACTGCACGGGCGATGAGGCGCTGCTCCTGTACGGAGACACCGGTGATTCGGCGAGCGCGGATCTTTCCGCGCTCAGAGATGAACTTACGAAGAGTAGCGACATCTTTGTAGTCGATGACGCCGACGCGAATGGCTTTCGCCGGGGCGAGAGTCTTGCCGCCCTTCGCGCCACGAAGTGGCTT
>JBDTCD010000168.1:0-11467 GCA_039923755.1 Terrimesophilobacter sp.
CCGACTCACAGTTGCGATACTCTAGAGGCCGGAAACTGTGCGCCGGTGTGGCGGAATGGCAGACGCGGAGCACTCAAAATGCTTTGCTCGAAAGGGCGTGTGGGTTCAAGTCCCACCACCGGCACAGAAGACTCTGCGGTGAGAGAGCAGCTACTTCGCCCAGGCCGGTGCCATCGCGTTGAGTGCATCGCCGATCTGATGCACGCGCATATCGTTCGTGGACCCTGTGATGCCGGGAGGCGATCCGGAAATCACGACAACCTTGTCCCCAATTTGCGCGAGGCCCTGGCCGAGTAGCGTGTCGTCGACCTGCCGATACATCGCATCGGTGTGGGTGACCATATCGACCAGGAACGACTGAATACCCCACGTCAGGGCCATTCGACGCCGGATGCCCTCAATGGGAGTAAAAGCGAGCATGGGAATACGAGACCGGAGCCTCGACATCCGTCTCGCAGAGTCACCGGACTGCGTGAACACGCAGAGGAACTTCGCATCAACGAATTCCGCCACCTCGGCAGCCGCCAGCGTGAGCGCTCCACCCTGTGTCCGCGGCTTTGTCCCCAGGGGTAGGATGCGTTCGAGGCCATGCTCTTCTGTTGATTCGATGATGCGTGCCATCGTTTGCACGGTGATGACGGGAAACTCGCCAACACTGGTTTCACCGCTGAGCATCACGGCATCCGTGCCATCGAGCACCGCATTGGCAACGTCAGACGTCTCGGCCCGCGTGGGCCTCGGGCTCGAGATCATGGACTCCAGCATCTGGGTTGCCACGATAACCGGCTTCGCCATGCGGCGTGACAATTCGACCGCGCGCTTTTGCACGATGGGAACCGCTTCGAGCGGCAATTCGACGCCGAGGTCACCACGCGCGACCATGATGCCGTCAAACGCATCGATGATCGCTTCAAGGTTGTCGACAGCCTGCGGCTTCTCGATCTTCGCAATGACGGGGACTTTGCGCCCTTCCTCCGCCATGATCTCGTGTACCCGCACGATGTCGTCTGCGCTGCGCACGAACGAAAGGGCGATGAGGTCGGCGCCGAGTCCGAGACCCCACCGGAGATCCGCCTCGTCCTTCTCGGAGAGCGCGGGAACGTTGACGGCGACGCCCGGCAGGTTGATGCCCTTGTTGTTGGATACCGCCCCCGGCACTTCGACGGTGGTCGTCACAACGGTGCCGTCGGTCGCGGTGACCCGGAGGGTCACCTTCCCGTCGTCGATGAGGAGCGGGTCCCCTGCCTTCACGTCGCTCGGAAGCCCCTTGTAGGTGGTCGACGAGATGTCCTTGTTGCCGACGATGTCTTCTGTGGTGATGCGGAATACGTCACCGACCGCGAGATCGTAGGGGCCAGCTTCGAATCTACCGAGTCGGATCTTGGGACCCTGAAGGTCCACAAGGACAGCTACGGCGCGCCCCGCCGCATCCGCGGCCCTGCGCACGTTGGCGTAGACCTCCTCGTGCACGTCATACGATCCGTGGCTGAGGTTCATTCGGGCGACGTCCACGCCCGCATCGATGATGGCTCGGATGTTCTCATAGCTCGAGGTTGCCGGGCCGAGGGTCGCGACGATTTTTGCTCGTCTCACAGTTTTCCTTCGTTTGTCATGTGACTCGCGGTCACCTTCGGTCTGGGTTTCACAAGCGGTCTGGGTTTCACAGGGACATCGGGCGATCCGTCGGGCGAACTGGGGCCGGCAATTCTGTGTCCCCTTCAAGGTACCTGTCTACGGCGGCCGCTGCGGACCTGCCCTCGGCGATCGCCCACACGATGAGCGATTGCCCGCGTCCGGCATCCCCCGCGACAAACATCCCCGGTTCGGTCGTCTGGAAATCGGAATCCCGGGAAATGGCCCCGTTGTCCACTGTGAGATTCAACTCTGATTCGAGCGATTGCGATTCCGTTCCGGTGAAACCGAGGGCCAGGAGTACCAGATCGGCAGGGAGCTCCCGCTCTGTACCTGACTTCGGAATCCGCCGACCATCGACGTATTCCGTCTCGGCGACCCGGATGCCCCGGACTTCTCCAGCACCGTTCGAGACAAATTCGACAGTGGAGGCAAGGAATTCACGTTCGCCACCCTCCTCGTGGGCACTGGAGACCTCAAAAAGCAGCGGATGCATCGGCCACGGTTGGTGGTGATGGCGTTCTTCCGGTGGGCGGGTACCGATGGCCAGCGTGGTGACGGATAGTGCGCCCTGCCGGTGTGCAGTGCCGAGGCAGTCCGCACCAGTGTCTCCGCCACCGAGGATCACGACGTGCCGACCCTCGGCGGTGATCTGCTGAAGCACAGCGTCACCGGCGCCAACGTGGTTCTGTTGCACAAGGTAATCCATCGCGTAATGGACACCGGAGAGGTCGCGCCCCGGAATCGGCAGGTCTCGGGGAACAAGCGCCCCGGTGGCGACAACCACCGCGTCGTAGCGACGTCGAAGTTCGCCCCATGAAATGTCGACACCGATGTTCACGCCGGCCCGGAACCGGGTCCCCTCCGCCTGCATTTGCCGCAATCGATTCTCGATGTGCTTCTTTTCCAGCTTGAAGTCGGGAATTCCGTATCGCAAAAGTCCGCCGATCCGATCATCCCGCTCGAACACAGCGACGGTATGCCCTGCTCGCGTCAATTGTTGTGCGGCGGCGAGGCCGGCCGGTCCGGAGCCGACTACCGCCACGGTTTTGCCGGTGAGCCTCTCCGGGGGATGGGGTTGAACCGCATCGTCCGTCCACGCTTGGTCGATGATCGACTGCTCGACGAGCTTGATCGTGACGGGCTCCTGGCTGATCCCGAGCACACACGAGCTCTCGCAGGGAGCCGGACACAGCCGCCCGGTGAACTCTGGGAAATTGTTCGTGGAGTGCAGACGCTCGCTCGCCTCGCGCATTTCGCCGCGGCGAACGAGGTCGTTCCACTCCGGAATGAGGTTGCCGAGCGGGCAACCCTGATGACAGAACGGGATTCCGCAATCCATGCATCGGCCGGCCTGGCGTCGAAGCACCGTGGTATCCCCCGGCTCGTAGACCTCTTTCCAATCCATGAGGCGCACTGACACCGGCCTGCGGGCTGGGAGCTCGCGCGTTCGCGTCTTCAGAAATCCTTTGGGATCAGCCACCGGTAACCTCCAGGATTCGGTTCCACACGATGGCACCATCGGGATCAAGCCCTTCGTCGGCCGCCGCAGCCCGAGTACCCTGTACTGCGGCGAAGTCGCGTGGGAGAACCCGAACGAAGTCCGCCACCGTTGTCTGAAAGTCTTCGAGCATCGAGGCCGCAAGTGTCGAGCCTGTGTACTGCACGTGTCGTTCGAGCAGATCTCGAAGGAGTTCAACATCCGCTCGATCGAGTGTGCCGAGTTTCAACTCTCCGTGTTCGAGCGCCTCACGATTGACGCGATCTGCCGGAAGTCGGTAGATGTAGGCGGTACCTCCGGACATCCCCGCACCGAGGTTTCGTCCGACCTGGCCTAGGATCACCGCTGTTCCCCCCGTCATGTACTCGAGTGCGTGGTCCCCAGCGCCTTCGACGACAGCACGCGCCCCCGAGTTGCGCACGAGGAAACGCTCGCCGACGATCCCGCGAAGAAAAAGCGAACCGCTTGTCGCGCCATACCCGATCACATTGCCCGCAATGACGTTGCGTTCAGCTCGAAACACGCTGTCACGGCTTGGGCGGAGTGAAATCAACCCTCCCGAAAGGCCTTTGCCAACGTAGTCATTCGCGTCGCCCTCGAGATGGAGGGAAATGCCTCGAGGCAGGAACGCCCCAAGCGATTGCCCTGCCGTCCCCATCAAGGCGATGGCAATGGTTCCATCGTCGAGACCCATTTCGCCGAAACGCTTGGTGACTTCGTGCCCAAGGAGCGTGCCGATGGCCCGATCAGTATTGCGCACCTGCACGGAGAAGGCGACCGGCTCCCCCCGATCCAACGCGGGTTCGCTCTGTTCGATGAGCCTGCGATCGATGTGGTGTTCGAGATCGTGGTTTTGAGTGCGGGAGTGAGTCCTCGGCTCCTCCGGTCCGAAGGAGTTCCCCGAAAGGATCGGCGACAGGTCGAGCCCATCCGCCTTCCAGTGAGATATTGCAGCGTCAACGTTGAGCAGCTCCCGATGGCCGATGGCCTCCTCGAGAGTGCGAAAGCCCAGTGCCGCGAGGTATTCACGTACCTCTTCGGCGAGAAATTCGAAGAAATTCACCACGAATTCGGGCTTGCCGGTGAACCGCGCGCGGAGTTCCGGGTTTTGTGTCGCAACCCCAACCGGGCAGGTGTCGAGGTGACATGCCCGCATCATGACGCACCCGGATACCACGAGGGGCGCGGTCGCAAAGCCGTACTCCTCGGCGCCGAGCAGCGCCGCAACGATGATGTCCCGCCCGGTCTTTAATTGACCATCCACTTGCACCACCACGCGGTCGCGCAGCCCATTGAGCATGAGAGTCTGCTGTGTTTCGGCCAGGCCGAGTTCCCACGGTGTTCCCGCGTGTTTGAGGGACGACAGCGGGCTCGCCCCTGTGCCACCGTCGTGACCTGAAACGAGAACGACGTCAGCCAGAGCTTTAGCAACACCAGAAGCGACCGCGCCGATTCCGGACTGGCTCACAAGTTTGACGTGGATTCGCGCCACGGGGTTTGCGCGCTTTAAGTCGAAGATGAGTTGCTTGAGATCCTCAATGGAGTACACATCGTGGTGTGGCGGTGGACTGATGAGTCCGACGCCTGCTGTGGCGTGGCGCGTTCGCGCAATCCACGGATACACCTTGGCTGGTGGAAGCTGGCCGCCTTCGCCCGGCTTGGCCCCCTGGGCCATCTTGATCTGGATGTCCGTCGCATTGGTGAGGTAAAGGCTCGTCACCCCAAAGCGTGCTGACGCTACCTGCTTGACCGCGCTGCGACGGAGCGGATCCAAAAGCCGCTCCACGGTTTCACCGCCTTCTCCCGTGTTGCTTCTGGCTCCCAGGCGGTTCATGGCGATCGCCAGCGTCTCATGAGCCTCCTCACTGATCGAGCCGTAACTCATTGCGCCAGTGGAGAACCGTGTAACGATGGACGACACCGGTTCCACCTCGGACAGCGCCACAGGCGGACGCGTGCCCTCCCGCAGGGCGAAGAGCCCCCGCAGGGTCATGAGCCCTTCGGCCTGGTCGTCGATCAGGCGGGTGTATTCGCGGAAGATGTCGTAACGTCTCTCCCGCGTCGAGTGTTGCAGCCGGAACACGCTTTCCGGGTTGAACAGGTGGGGCGGTCCGCCCCGCCTCCACTGGTATTCGCCACCGGTAGCCAGATGCGCGTGCACCGTGCTTGACGCTTCATCGGGGTAGGCCTCGCGATGCCGGGCGAGGTTTTCTGCGGCAATGACGTCAATCCCAACGCCGCCGAGCCGCGACGTCGTCCCGGTGAAATATTCCTGCACGAATGCACTCCCGAGCCCAATCGCTTCGAACGCTTGAGCCCCCGCGTAGGACGACACGACGGATATCCCCATCTTGGACATCGTCTTCAACACGCCTTTGCCGAGCGCCTTGATGATGTTGGCCACAGCCTTCTCCGCGGAGATGCCAGAAAGTTCGCCACTACGCACCAACTGTTCGGCCGTCTCCATCGCAAGATAGGGGTTTATCGCCGACGCACCGTATCCCACGAGCATCGCAACATGGTGCACCTCACGTACATCGCCGGCCTCCACGATGAGCCCAACTCGCAGGCGATTCTCCCGCCGGATGAGGTGGTGGTGAACGCAGGAGAGCATCAGGAGTGAGGGAATCGGAGCAAGGTCCTTTGTAGAATCACGATCGGACAGCACGAGGTATTTTGCACCGCGCTCGATCGCCGAGTCCGCCTCGGCGCACATGGCGGCCAACCGATTGGCAAGTGCGCGGGGGCCGTCGTCAACCCGATACAGGCCCCTAATCGTCGTGGTTGTCCGGCTGCCGGGCGATGCGTCGATGTGCTGAATTTTCGCAAGCTCGTCGTTATCGATGACCGGGAAGTCGAGGATGATTTGGTAAGCGTGCTCCGGCGTAGCCTCCAGGAGGTTGCGCTCAGGACCCAGC
This sequence comes from Terrimesophilobacter sp., assembly GCA_039923755.1. GTDB lineage: Bacteria > Actinomycetota > Actinomycetes > Actinomycetales > Microbacteriaceae > Terrimesophilobacter. The sequence continues at coordinate 6,052 of JBDTCD010000168.1, forward strand.
CCCAACATCATCGAGGTCACCACCTCTTCCCGAATGCTATCCAGGGGCGGATTCGTCACCTGGGCGAACTGCTGGGTGAAATAGTCGAAAAGCAACCTCGGGCGCTCCGCGAGCACAGCTATCGGCGTATCGGTCCCCATCGCCCCGATCGGCTCGACTCCGTTCTGGGCCATCGGAGAGATCAGGATCCGCACCTCCTCTTCGGTGTAACCGAAGGTGCGTTGCCGCCGAACGACGGAGGCGGGAGTATGCACAATGTGTTCGCGTTCCGGGAGGTCGCGCAGGTTGATCCTGCCTTCGCGTAACCACTCCGCCCACGGTTTTTGCGCGGCCAGCGACTGCTTAATCTCGTCGTCCTCGATCAGGCGCCCAGACTCCGTGTCGACGAGGAACATCTTCCCCGGGCGAAGCCGACCCTTCCGCACGACCCGACTCGCCTCAATTTCGAGGACACCGATCTCGCTCGCGAGGACGACGAGCCCGTCGTCGGTCACGAGAAATCTGCCCGGACGCAGCCCGTTCCGGTCGAGCGTTGCCCCAACCAGCGATCCGTCGGTGAACACCATCGCGGCTGGGCCGTCCCAGGGCTCCATCAGTCCTGAATGGTATTCGTAGAATGCTCGGCGATCGGGGTCGAGATCCCGCTGACCTTCATAGGCCTCGGGGATCATCATCATGACGGCGTGTGGGAGGGACCGCCCGGTCAGCGTCAACAGTTCGAGCACTTCATCACATGATGCAGAGTCGCTTCCCCCTGGTGTCACGATCGGCAACAGCGGACGGATGTCGCCAAGCAGCTCTGATTCAAGTTGCGATTGCCGGGCACGCATCCAGTTTCGATTACCCTGCACTGTGTTGATCTCCCCGTTGTGCGCGAGGAGACGGAAGGGCTGAGCCAGAGGCCAGGACGGGAAAGTGTTGGTGGAATACCTGGAGTGGACCAGTGCCAATCGGGAGGCAAACAGATCGTCGGAGAGATCGGGGTAAAACGGTTCGAGTTGAAGGGTGGTCACCATCCCTTTGTAGACGAGGGTGCGGCAGGAGAGGGAGGGGAAATACACCTCTAAGCCGTGCTCCGCGCGTTTGCGGAGCCGAAAAGCGAGCCGGTCCAGTGCGATGCCGGAAAGTGGCCCACCATCAAGGAACACCTGCTCGATGCAAGGAAGTGCTGCTCTGGCAAGTGAGCCCAATACGCCGGGTTCGACGGGAACGGACCTCCAGCCGAGAATGCGAAGCCCTTCGGATTCCGCGAGAGCTGCAATACTCGTCTTGACCGATGCCCGAAGCGCGGGATCTTGGGGCAGAAACGACGACCCGACGATGTAGTGCCCGGGTGCGGGAAGGTCGAAATCAACCACTGCGCGAAGAAACGCATCCGGAATCTGAGTCATGATTCCCGCACCATCGCCGGTCCCGGCATCAGAACCGATAGCGCCCCGGTGCTCCATGTTCCGCAGCGCGGTGAGCGCGAGGGCGATGATGTCGTGTCCGCCGGTACCTCGCAGTGTCGCCACCATGGCGAGACCGCAGGCATCCTTCTCGAATGCGGGATCGTACATTCCGGATGCGGCGGGCGCAGCACCAAAACGCGCGTGCGGTGATGCCAGGGCCATGAAACGTCCTCCCTCGAGAGATGAAGGGACGTCAGTGGCCCATGGAGGCCCGCACCGGCCAGAAGCCGTGGGTGGTTGCGCGGATCTACGACGTGCTGCGACTACTTATGGCAGTCTTCGCGCCTTTCGCTGAAACGGACCCAGAGGGTTCAGGTGAATTCGAGCCGTCGTTGCCTTCGAAGTCGGAGTCCGTATAAACGTCTTCAGAGTGTACAACAGCATCGGGCGACCATTCGCGACCTGGCAAATATGGGCTTGGTTCGATTCCCGGGTGGCGCCGAGATTGCACGATGATAATGACCAGGCCAACAAGGATCGCACCGAAAGCTGCCCATACGTTCGTGCGAATGCCGAAGAAAATCTCACTTGGGTCGATGCGAATCGACTCAAAGTAGCTGCGCCCCACGCCGTACCACATGAGATACAGGCCGAGCATCTTGCCCCACTGCAGTCGGTAAGCACCGGCCTTTGGAACCTTTACCTCCACTCCCACAAAGGGGATGGTGGTACGGCTCATGCGCCAGCGCCGCTCGACGTAAAGGAGCACACCAACCCCGATGAGGTTCCAGATGATCTCGTACAGGAACGTCGGTTGGAATAATGTTCCTGCGGGAAGTCCTGCGGGGAACGCCGGGTTCGTCGCTTCGATCTGCAGGCCCCATGGGAGGTTTGTCGGCACGCCGAAGAGTTCGTGGTTGAAGTAGTTTCCGAGCCGACCGAAGGCCTGAGCGAGGAGGAGGCCCGGTGCGAGGGCATCCGCAAAACTCCAGAAGCGCACGCCAGCCAGCCGGCAGCCAATGAGGGTGCCGACGGCGCCAAGCATGAGCGCCCCGAAGATCGCCATGCCGCCCTCCCAGATATAGAGCGTCTTGAGAAGGTCCTTGCCCGGGCCGAAATAGTCGTCGGGGTGCGTGATGACGTGGAAAATACGTCCACCGACGATGCCGAAGGGGACCGCCCAGAGTGCGATGTCGAGCACCACGCCGGCATCTGCTCCCCGCTGCTTGAGGCGGTATCCGGTGAGAATTGTGGCCGCGATAATTCCCGCAAGAATGCACAATGCATAGGTGTGGATCGGGATGGGAATTGTGATCCAACTCAGCCCGATGTCGTGCAGCCAGGTACCGAAGTTGAAGACCTGCCATGAGTAATCAGGGCTGGGGATGCTCGCCGGAAGCGGGGCCAGGAACGCAAACACGATGGGATGATGCCTTTCGAGGGAGGGGAGCTAATTCAGCCTAGTACCGAGCGAGAGAGCGGAAACTGTGCGCGCGAGCTCGGCGACTCCACCGGAATCCAGAGCCGAGACGAGGGCAGAACCAACGATCGCACCGTCCGCGTACCCCAGCACCTCGCGAACCTGTGCTGCGGACGAGATCCCGAGACCGACGCAGGCGCGTTCTGCGCCTGCTGTGCGCAACCGCGCAACAAGTGAGCGAGCTGCGCTGTCTACTTCCGCGCGAGCGCCGGTGATTCCCATGGTCGACACGGCGTAGACGAATCCACGGGATTTCTGCGCAATCATCCGCAATCGATCATCGGTGGAGGACGGCGCCGCCAGGAAGATGCGGTCCAGACCGGTGCGCTCCGAGGCGGAAAGCCACCCTGACGCGTCATCCGGGATGAGATCTGGTGTGATGAGCCCTGCTCCTCCGGCGGCGACGAGGTGGTCGGCGAAACGATCGACACCGTATTGCACGACCGGATTCCAGTAGGTCATGAGCACAACGGGGGTGGGGACACGCGAGGTGATCTGGCTGAGCGCATCGAAAGCGTGAGCGAGCCTGAAGCCCGCCGCGAGGGCAGTCTGGGTGGCTTTCTGGATAACGGGGCCGTCCATGACGGGGTCCGAATACGGCAGGCCAAGCTCAATGACGTCGACACCGTTCTCGGCGATCGCCACTGCCGCATCGATGCTCGTCGCGAGGTTGGGAAATCCGACTGGCAGGTAGCCGATGAGTGCGCCGGCTCCAGAGGTCCGGCTCGCGTCGATCGCCGCCCCGACGGCACTCACGACTGATCCAGAATGTCGAACCATGCTCCCGCGGTTTCCATGTCTTTGTCGCCGCGACCGCTCAGGCTCACCAAAATGGTGGCATCCGGACCCAGTTTTCGACCGAGATCAAGGGTTCCCGCCAGGGCGTGTGCGGACTCGATGGCCGGGATGATGCCCTCCGTCCTGGAGAGCAGCCGCATAGCTTCCATGGCAGCGGTATCGGTGATCGGCAGGTACGTCACACGGCCGAGATCGGCGAGCCAGGCGTGTTCGGGCCCGACGCCCGGATAATCGAGCCCAGCAGAAATGGAGTGCGACTCGATGGTTTGGCCGTCGTCGTCCTGCAAAAGGTAGCTTCTTGCTCCGTGCAGGATGCCGGGTCTGCCTTTCGTGATGGTCGAAGCGTGTCGAGGCGTGTCGACTCCGTCTCCGGCTGCTTCGTAGCCGAAAAGGGCAACCGACTCATCATCGAGGAACGCGTCGAAGATTCCGATGGCGTTGGATCCGCCGCCGACGCACGCTGTCACAGCATCCGGGAGACTGCCGGTCAACGCCAGGACCTGCGCGCGCGCCTCCTCGCCGATGATCTTCTGGAAGTCGCGAACCATTGCGGGGAACGGATGTGGGCCTGCCACGGTTCCAAAGATGTAGTTGGTCGTGGCAACGTTCGTTACCCAGTCGCGCATTGCTTCGTTGATGGCATCTTTGAGGGTGCGTGAACCGTTCGTCACGGGTATCACCTCAGCGCCGAGCAGTCGCATCCTCGCCACATTGAGAGCCTGTCGTTCGGTATCCACTTCGCCCATGTAAATGACGCAGCTCATGCCCATCAGCGCAGCAGCCGTCGCGGTCGCCACACCGTGTTGTCCCGCACCGGTTTCGGCGATCACCCGCGTCTTGCCGATCCGTTTGGTGAGGAGGGCCTGCCCAAGGACGTTGTTAATTTTGTGGGATCCGGTGTGATTCAGATCCTCTCGCTTCAGGATCACGCGCGCGCCGCCAGCATGCTCCGCAAAGCGCGGTACCTCGGTGATGATGGATGGCCGGCCGGTGTAGGTGGCACCCAGTCGCGCGAGTTCGGCACCGAATTCCGGCGCCGCCTTTGCGGTTTCGTAGGCGGCAGTAAGCTCATCGAGTGCTTCGACGAGCGATTCGGGCACAAAACGACCACCGTATTCGCCGAAGTACGGGCCACGTGCGTCGCGCAGGCCCATCAGACAGCCAGGAATTCTGCGAGGGTGGACTCGGGGTCCGACGTGACGAGGGCCTCGCCGACCAGAACGGCATCTGCGCCGGCAGCTCGATAGTGGGCGACATCCGCCGCCGATGTCACAGCCGACTCGGCAACCTTCACAATTCCCTGCGGGATTCGGTCGGCAAGAGAGCCAAACAGGTCTCGGTCGAGCGTGAAGGTGGAGAGGTTGCGCGCGTTGATACCGATGACTTTCGCACCGATATCGATAGCTCGGGACAGCTCCTCGGCATCGTGAGCCTCGACCAGCGCCGTCATGCCGAGTTCCTCCACGATGGAGTGCAGTTCCACGAGGCCGGTCTGATCCAGCGCTGAGGCCATGAGCAGTACGAGGTCGGCGCCTGCGGCCCGCGCCTCGAACACCTGGTAGGGGAGGACGATGAAGTCCTTGCGGAGGATGGGAACATCGACCGCGGCCCGCACCGCCTCGAGATCTGCCAGCGAACCACCAAAACGCCGTTCCTCCGTGAGGACGCTCACCACACTCGCGCCGCCCCGCACGTAGCTCGCCGCAAGCGCAGCGGGGTCCGGGATGTCCGCCAGTGGCCCGCGGGA
>JBDTCD010000169.1:0-8783 GCA_039923755.1 Terrimesophilobacter sp.
CGGCAAGGATTCCGGAGGAGACCCGACCACCCTGGCGCTGCACAGCGACGGTACCGTTGCCGTCAGCTACGGCGATAAAGCTTACGATGACCCGAACGACACGTGGCGCGTTTCGGGCGAAATCCTCTACGTCAACGTGTATCTCGATGAGAGCGACGGAAACGCTGAATACGTGGGAACCTGGAACCCATCGAACACAGCAATCGATGCCGTCATGCGTACATCGCTCACCGCGCGGGAACTCACGGTGACGCTCACCCAGAAATAGGGTTGGCGCAGCAGGCTTAGGCTTGAACCACCATGAACTCGATGACCGACACCACCATCATGCCTCGAACCTACGAAGTGCGAACGTTCGGCTGCCAGATGAATGTTCACGACTCCGAGCGCCTGAGCGGTTCCCTTGAGGCGGCCGGTTACACACGTGCCCTCGATGGCAATGCCGACGTCGTCGTGATCAACACCTGCGCGGTGAGAGAGAATGCCGACAACAAGCTCTATGGCACGCTCGGGATGCTTGCGTCAGTCAAACGCGAACACGAGGGGATGCAGATCGCGGTGGGAGGGTGCCTTGCGCAGAAAGACAAGGGCACGATCCTCGATAAGGCACCGTGGGTGGATGTGGTGTTCGGGACCCACAATATGGGCTCACTTCCCGCACTTCTGGAGAGGGCCAGACACAACGGAGAAGCTCAATTGGAGATCCTCGAATCCCTTGAGGTCTTCCCCTCCACTCTTCCCACCCGACGTGAATCCACCTACAGCGGGTGGGTGTCAATCTCCGTCGGTTGCAACAACACCTGCACGTTCTGCATCGTGCCCTCGCTTCGCGGTAAGGAGAAGGACCGGCGTCCGGCAGACATCCTCGCGGAGATCCAGGCACTCGTCGACGACGGGGTGATCGAAGTCACACTTCTCGGGCAGAATGTGAACTCCTACGGCGTGGAATTCGGTGACCGTGGTGCATTCGCCAAACTCCTGCGTGCCGCGGGCGAGATCCGCGGGCTCGAGCGGATCCGGTTCACCAGCCCGCATCCAGCTGCCTTCACCGACGACGTCATCGATGCGATGGCACAGACACCATCGGTCATGCCGCAGCTTCACATGCCACTTCAGTCAGGGTCTGACCGCATCCTTCGTGCCATGCGCCGCAGCTATCGGTCGGAAAAGTTCCTGGGTATCCTCGAGCGCGTCAGACAGAGTATCCCGGATGCCGCGATCACGACGGATATCATCGTCGGGTTCCCCGGAGAGACTGAAGATGATTTCGCAGAAACACTCCGAGTTGTGGAACGGGCTCGATTCTCGTCCGCGTTCACGTTCCAGTACTCGATTCGCGAAGGAACGCCAGCCGCTACCATGGCCGATCAGGTGCCGAAGGAAATTGTCCAGGAGCGTTACGAGCGACTGGCCGCGCTCCAGGAGCACATTTCGTGGGAAGAAAACTTCGCCCTCGTTGGCACGAGTGCAGAGCTGATCGTGGCCAACGGTGAAGGGCGCAAGGACGCGGATACCCATCGAATGAGCGGACGGGCGCGCGACGGCCGCCTCATCCACTTCAACCTCCCGGCAGGAAGCGAAACACCGCGCCCCGGCGACGTGGTGACGGTGGTGATCTCCGGCGCTGCACCGTTCCACCTCATCGCCGACTCGGCTGGTGAGTCGCCCCTGGCGATACGACGTACCGTTGCCGGTGATGCCTGGGATCGCGCGGAGGCGGCCAGTTGCGCCGTCCCCACCGATGTGGTGGCCGACGGCAGGGTGTCGCTCGGGCTGCCAACGCTGCGCCGTTGACCATACCGATCATCGCCATCGTCGGAGCCACAGGCACCGGCAAGAGCACCCTGTCGCTCGACCTCGCAGAGCAGCTGGTGTCTCAAGGGCATTCGGCCGAGATCGTCAACGCGGATGCCATGCAGCTCTACCGCGGCATGGATATCGGCACAGCCAAGCTTCCTGTCGCTGAGCGTCGGGGGATTCCGCATCACCTTCTGGACGTTCTGGACGTGACCGAGGAGGCGAGTGTTGCTGGCTACCAAGCGAGCGCCCTCGAGACGATTGCCGCAGTGCGGGATCGCTGCGCCGTCCCCATCATCGTCGGGGGCTCTGGTCTTTACATGTCGTCGGTACTCTTCGATTTCCAGTTCCCAGGTACCGACGCGGAGGTCCGCGCCCGGCTGGAATCGGAGTTGGAAGCTCGCGGGATCGGCATTTTGTTTGATCGGCTCACAAAGCTGGACAGTGGCGCCGCCGCTGCCATCGGACCCCACAATGCACGACGCATCGTGAGGGCACTCGAGGTGATAGAGATTACGGGCGAGCCATTCGGGTCGGGCTTGCCCGAGGCAACCAGCACGCGGGAGCCCACCGTCATCCTTGGACTGTCCTCGCCGCGGGCCAGCCTCGTAGCGCGACTGGATGACCGCGTCGAGCGAATGTGGCGTGATGGGCTCCTCGACGAGGTCCGCGGACTCCTTAGGCTCGGCCTGGACAGCGGGGTGACATCACGACGAGCCATCGGCTATGCGCAAGCCATTGCGCAGGTGGAAGGGAACCTCACGGAGCGGGAGGCGATCGGGGACGCCTCCGCGTTGACACGGCGCTACGCCCGCAGGCAAGTCGGCTGGTTTAAGCGGTACCCCGCTGCGGAGTGGCTCGATGCAGAGGACCCGGAGCGGGTGGCGAAGGCAGTTGCTCTAACATTGGCCCATGGCTGAGCTTCATTTCACCAAGGGTCACGGGACCGGCAACGACTTCATTATGTTCGCGGATCCCGACGGGAAGGTGAATCTCACGCGGGAAAATATCCGCACACTGTGTGATCGGCACTTCGGCATCGGAGCCGATGGAATCATCCGCGCCGTCAGGTCCACCAATCTTTCGGATGGCGCAGCAGCGCTGGAGGAAGATGACGCGGCGGAGTGGTTCATGGATTACTACAACTCCGACGGGTCGGTGTCGGAGATGTGCGGCAACGGTATCCGCGTTTTCGTGAAATTCCTCATCGAGAATGGCCTCGCAGAGCTTCCGCCAGGCGACACGCTCCCGATCGGCACGCGCGGCGGTGTTCGCGATGTACAGGGCAACGCGACGGGCTACCAGGTCGACATGGGCCGCTGGTCGCTGGCTGGCGGCGAGCCACTCGTGCGCGCTCGAAACCTCAAGGTTCCACGACCCGGCCTCGGTATCGACGTGGGGAATCCGCACGTCGTCGTTGCACTCTCAAGCGATGAGGAGTTGGAGTCGGCCGACCTCGCCTGGATCCCCGTGCTGGACCCGGAACCGGAAAACGGTGCCAACGTCGAGTTCGTTGTGCCGCGGGATCCGCTCGTAAAGGACGGCATCGGCGGTATTCGAATGCGCGTCCACGAACGGGGTAGCGGCGAAACGCTCTCCTGCGGGACAGGCGCAGTGGCGGCCGCCTTGGCGACGAGGTATTGGGCAGGGGAGTCAGCGCCAAACCAGTGGCGCGTGGAGGTAGCCGGTGGGACTCTGGGGGTACGGATGTGGCCGGCCGAGGACGGCGAGCACGTCTCATTGTCGGGACCAGCCGAACTGGTCTTCGACGGAATCGTCTCCTACTAGCGGAAGCGCAGGGTTTACCGCCGTCGCACTTTGAGCACTCGATACCCTTTGCTCGTGGCTGCACGGCTCACGGTGAAGTCATCAGGGAGGGTGCCGTCGAGCCAGCGGTGAAGCGAGTCAGAGCCGAGGTTTCTCTGGACTACCAGCCAGGCATCAGAATCGACTTCGAGCCATGGCAACCACTGCTCCAAAAGCCGGTGCAACTCATCTTTACCGACGCGAATCGGCGGGTTCGACCAGATGGTCATGAAGGTAACGTCCTTGGGAACATCCTCCGGGCGGCAGGCGTTGACATTGTCGAGACCCAGCGATTTGGCGTTGCGACGGACCAGGTCGAGGGAACGCTCGTTGACGTCTACCGCCCACACCGTCGCACGAGGAGACCTGAGCGCGAGAGTCAGTGCAATAGGGCCCCATCCGCAACCCAGGTCGAGCAGGCTTCCACCCGGCGGCGGCGGCGGCGTGTGCGCGAGAAGAACCTGCGTCCCCGCATCAATCCGTTCCGGGCTGAAGATGCCGTTCGCGGTGGTGAGGTCGTAGTTATTTCCGACCAAATTCACGCGGAGGGGACGAAATTGAAGGGCACTTGCAGGTGTTGACGAAAAATAGTGATCGTCGGCCATGCAGAAAAACTTACCGAAAACCGGAGGGCTAGGGTTAACCCAATGACTGAACGTGAAGAACACGAGCGCGATCTGACGGATCCCATCGACCGCGTGTTGGCTGCAGCTGACGCCCGGGCGGGAGGCTATGCCCTTTTCGGTTCTGGCGCTCTCGCGCTCCAGGATGATGCGGCGGAGTCCGGCGCAATGGACGGCGACCAGTTGGATCGCGATGAGCGTCAGGCACTTCGCCGGGTCGGTGGCCTGTCTACTGAACTCGCGGATGTCTCCGAGGTCGAATACCGGCAGCTTCGGCTTGAAAATGTCGTCCTCATCGGCATCCACCCCCAAGGGGCACTCGAGGAGGCGGAGAACTCGCTGCGAGAACTCGCTGCTCTCGCGGAGACCGCTGGAGCGGCAGTTCTCGACGGCTTGCTTCAGCGGCGAAGTCATCCTGATCCGGGAACCTTCCTCGGCAAGGGTAAGGCGCAGGAGTTGCGCGATATCGTGGCATCTCTCGGCGCCGATACGGTCATCGCCGACACGGAACTTGCCCCGAGCCAGCGGCGAGCACTCGAGGATGTCGTCAAGGTGAAGGTCATTGACCGCACGGCGGTTATTCTCGATATCTTCAGCCAACATGCGAAGAGCCGTGAGGGCAAAGCCCAAGTGGAGCTTGCGCAACTCGAGTATCTCCTTCCGCGACTTCGCGGCTGGGGCGAGTCAATGAGCCGCCAGGCCGGCGGACAGGTCGGTTCGGGTGTCGGCATGGGATCCCGCGGCCCTGGTGAAACGAAGATCGAGCTTGATCGCCGCCGAATCCACACCCGCATGGCACGTCTCCGCAAGCAGATCAAGGACTTCGCGCCGACACGGGAGGCGAAGCGGGCCAACCGTTCCCGGAATGCCGTTCCCTCTGTCGCCATCGCCGGATACACGAACGCGGGCAAATCGTCGCTGCTCAATCGCATCACGCGCGCCGGGGCACTCGTTGAGAACTCGCTATTCGCCACGCTCGACACCGCAGTCCGTCGCACGGAGACGGCCGACGGCCGTCCATACACGTTCACCGACACCGTGGGGTTTGTGCGCAATCTCCCGCACGAGCTCATCGAAGCATTCCGGTCAACCCTTGAAGAGGTTGAGCGTGCAGATGTCATTGTGCACGTCGTGGACGCCAGCCATCCTGATCCAGCGAGTCAGCTCTCCACCGTGCGCAAGGTGATCGGAGACCTGGGAGTAAGGAACATTCCCGAACTTCTCGTGTTCAACAAGTCGGACCTGATCGATGACAATGACCGAGTTGTGCTGCGCGGCCTGGAACCGGATGCGGTGTTCGTGTCGTCGCGCACGGGCGAGGGAGTGGAGGAACTCCTCTCCCGAATCTCAACGCTCATCCCGCGACCGGACATCAGGGTCGAACTGCTCGTGCCGTACGACCACGGTGAGGTCATTTCGGCTCTTCACGAGCACGGGACAATCCTGTCGACGACATACGAGGAGACCGGAACGCGGGTCATCGCGCTAGTTACGGCAGCGCACGCGGGCTCACTGCGCACGTTCCAAGCGATCAGCGCGTAGCCTTACGACTCCCGACGTTGCTGAACTGACTACTGTGCTGATCACACGGCGCGAAGGATTGCCACGACTTTACCGAGAATGACAGCGTGATCGCCCACGATCGGTGCAAACGAGGTATTGCGCGGCAAGAGCCAGGTGTGGCCGTCACGTTGCTGGAACACTTTGACGGTGGCTTCCTCTTCGAGCAGGGCGGCGACGATCTCGCCGTTCTCCGCGGTGTGTTGCTGGCGTACAACCACCCAGTCCCCATCGCAAATGGCGGCGTCGATCATCGATTCCCCGACGACCTTGAGCATGAAAAGGTCGCCCTTACCGACGAGTTGGCGGGGGAGTGGGAAGACTTCGTCGATCTGCTGGTCTGCGGTGATCGGAATACCGGCCGCGATTCTCCCGACGAGGGGAACCATCGCAGCGTCTCCCACCGGGATGGACGACTCTGAGCCGCTGTCACCAGCGGGGACCTCAATGAGTACCTCGAGAGCGCGTGTCCGGTTGGGATCTCGACGTAGATAGCCGCTCAGTTCCAGTTGATTCAACTGGTGGGTCACGCTGGACAATGATGAGAGCCCGACAGCATCGCCGATCTCCCGCATGCTTGGCGGATATCCGCGGGTCGCGACAGATCGCTGGATCATCTCGAGAATGGCCAACTGCTTATCGCTGAGAGTGCGGCGTCGTCGGGTACCCGGCTTCGCAACCTCGGAATCCATCTCATCCATTCGTGTTCCGCCTGCCTGTCGAACAGTTGCCAAGACCAGCTGCCCCGGCGAATGTCAGTGGGTGGTGATTGCCTGATGTCCAGACAATCGAAACTGTATCCGGAAACGGTGCCGGAAACAAACATCTCTTCGAGTGTGTTGCGAGAATTGCTTCGCAATTCTTCGAAGATTGGGTTGCTTTTCGCATCATTCGAATATAGGTTCGGAACATAACTTCGTATCCGGCGCTCCCGGCCGAGCGCCGGATACGGAAATTGACCAGGAGGTGCAACATGACAGCGATATCGGTATCCACGCCCCGTCTTCGGCTCACTCAGCGCGGCCGCGCCGTGTTCACCACGCTCGTCGCAGGGCCACTCGCTGTTCTTGCCCTGGTCACTGTGCTCAACGGGGGAATCGCCACGGCGACGTCCGATCTTGCGAAAGGCACGTTCGACTATGTGACGGTGGAGTCAGGCCAGTCACTGTGGCAGCTCGCGGAGTCCATCGCCCCGAATGCTGATCCGCGAGACGTGATTTCCGACATTGTGCGCCTGAACCAGTTGGAGAGCTCAGTGGTTCACCCGGGTGAGCGTCTCGCCGTTCCGCCCGCCTATTCTCGGTAGTCACGCCGCTGCGGCGAGGGATGACCATGATGTCGTCGTCATCATCAACTGCGCTCCCGTAGCATTGCTGCGTGGCAAAGCTGGCTGACCTTCCCCTCCGTGACGATCTTCGCGGTCTTGAACCGTACGGTGCACCCCAGAAGCCCGCACCGATCGCGCTCAATGTCAATGAGAACACGCATCCAATGCCCGGCGAGGTTGCTCAGGATGTTGCTGCCTCGCTTGCCGAGACCGTGCTCACGCTCAACCGTTATCCGGATCGTGAGTTCACCGCCCTCCGCGAGAGTCTCGCTCACTACCTCGGAGCGGGGTTAAACCGGGACAACCTCTGGGCTGCGAACGGCTCGAACGAGATTCTCCAACATATCCTTCAGGCTTTTGGAGGGCCGCGGCGAAGCGCCCTCGGGTTCCAGCCCACCTATTCGATGTATCCCATCCTTGCCCGTGGGACGGGAACAGCGTGGATCGACGGCACGCGGGATGCGGGTTTCCGGCTTTCGCCCGACACGGCAGTGTGGCAAGTGCGTGAACATTCGCCAGATATTGTCTTTCTCTGCTCGCCCAATAACCCCACCGGGACACCACTCTCGGCCGATACGATCACCGAGGTCTACGACGCTACCGAGGGCATTGTGGTCGTCGATGAGGCTTACGCGGAGTTCGCTCCGGTGGGCGCGCCATCGGCCACAGAGCTTCTTCCGGGACGGGAACGGCTGCTCGTCTGCCGAACCATGAGTAAAGCGTTCGCGTTTGCGGGGGTTCGGCTCGGGTATCTGGCGGCCGACCCTGCGGTTGTCGACGCCCTGCGACTCGTGCGCCTGCCGTACCATCTCTCCACACTCACCCAGGCTGCGTCGCTTGCCGCGCTCAGGCACGCGGATGCCTTGCTTGCGACAGTGGCCGATATTGCCGCCCAGCGGGATCGTCTTCTCGTGGAGCTGCCCAAACTGGGTTTCCCCGTACTTCCTTCTTCCGCGAACTTCGTGTTGTTTGGCGGAGTCGAGGATCCGCCCGCAACATTCGCCGCGTTGCTGGACCGCGGCATCCTGGTGCGGGATGTCGGCATCGCACACCACCTGAGGGTAACGGCGGGGACCGAAACGGAGACGAGTGCGTTCCTCGCGGCGTTGGCTGAGATCGCCCATCGGTAGGCTGGAACCATGACGACGCACCGTACTGCCGATCTCCGAAGGGAGACGAGCGAATCGAGCATCGAGCTCTCGCTCGATCTTGACGGTTCCGGCACCTCTGATATCTCGACGACGGTGCCGTTTTTTGACCACATGTTGACCGCGTTCTCCCGGCACTCGCTCATTGACCTGACCGTGCGGGCATCCGGCGACACCGATATCGACGTTCACCACACCGTGGAGGACACCGGGATCCTTCTGGGGAAGGCAATCGCGGTTGCTCTCGGGGATAAATCAGGGATCTCCCGTTTCGGCGACGCGCTCGTCCCGCTGGACGAGGCACTCGTCCAGGCTGTCGTCGACGTGTCAGGGCGACCGTATCTTGTCCACTCGGGCGAGCCGGCAGGGTTCGAGCACCACCTGATCGGAGGGCACTTCACGGGATCGATGGTGCGGCACGTGTTCGAAGCCGTAGCCTTCAACGCCGCCCTCACCGTGCACATGACCGTCCTCGGCGGCCGGACACTCTCGCGGCTGCTATCTGAATCGGTCACAAATGAC
>JBDTCD010000170.1:0-4312 GCA_039923755.1 Terrimesophilobacter sp.
CATGTCGCCGAGCGGGTAGACGCCGGGGCGAGCATCAGTCGCGTCGATCAGGATCCTGGACTGGCGCGACAGTAGGTTCTCGGCCGGAAACCAGGTCCGGTCCGGAGACACCAGGATAACCAGTCCATCAATCGTGCCCACGGGTGAGAACCGGTCTCGTGGCGTGAGACCGTACGGTTCGATCCCCGCCTCAGTCTCCAACAGGTCCACGGTGGCCAGCACATCCGGCACCGCGACTCCCACTTCACTGATGCACTCGATGTCTGCCGCGGAGAACTCTCCTGCAGAGGAATTCTTCAGATCGCGCCGGATGATGAACTCGAGGACGGAGCCTTCGGGCCCCGGGAAATACAGCGAGCGCGCGTTCCAACCGGCGTCGTACTCGAACTCGTCTTCGCCGCCCTTCGACATGAGGTCCGCGCGTTCGGTCACCCACTGTTTTGCCGCGGAAAGCTTGTTCGACGGGATCGTGAATGCGACGTGATGGCACCCTTGCGCCTCTGGGTTCTCGCGGAGCACCAGACTGGACCTCCCCGCCTGCACGATGACGGAATCCTCTGCGCGTGTTACCGGCAGCCCTAAAACCGAGCCGTAGAAGTCTCCCGCATTCTGAGAACTGCGCACATCGACGGTGACTTTGGTGATCTTCATGGCCACAGTCAACCTGATGACCCGGATGCCGGTCAAAACACCGGTGCGAAAACTACCTCTTTTCGAACAGGATCGCGGTCAGCCGGCGCTGGCGCATGGCGAGGAGTCCATCCACCCCGCTTCCCGAGTCGGTGTGCCTCGACGATGATGAGGATGCTTCCGGCCACGCCAGCCACGACCAGGTCGTCGGTCAGCGATGACACCGGCCGGTCGTAGTCTGTAACCATGGCCCGCCCCACCACCGACTTCCGCTGCACCGAGTGCGGCTGGACCTCCGTCAAGTGGGTGGGTCGCTGCGGCGAGTGTCAGGCGTGGGGCACCGTCATCGACGCCGGGGAGCCCTCCGGCATCCTCCGCTCCGTGAAACCCGTGCGCATCAGCGATGAGCGCGCGGCGCGACCCATCACCGAGATCGGCGCTGAGGATGTGGCCCACTGGCCGAGCGGCATCAACGAGTTCGACCGCGTGCTCGGCGGGGGTATCGTTCCCGGCGCCACCATCCTGCTGAGCGGGGAACCCGGTGTCGGCAAGTCGACCCTGCTGCTGGAGGTCGCGAGCCGCGCGGCGCAGACCGGTCAACGTGTGCTCTATATCACCGCGGAAGAGTCGGCAAGCCAGGTTCGGTTGCGTGCCGGGCGCACAGGAGCCCTGCAGGAGAACCTCTATCTCGCCGCCGAAACCGACCTTGCCACCGTGCTCGGCCAGATCGATGAGGTGAAGCCACAACTGCTCATCGTCGACTCGGTGCAGACCGTCTCGAGTTCGCTCAGCGAGGGACTTGCGGGAGGACCATCGCAGGTGCGCGAAGTGGCGGCAACACTCATCCGGGTCTCTAAAGACCGCAATCTTCCCGTGCTGCTCGTCGGCCATGTCACGAAAGACGGCTCGATCGCCGGTCCTCGCCTCCTCGAACATCTCGTGGATGTCGTGTGCCACTTCGAGGGCGACCGGCAGACCGCGCTGCGATTCATCAGAGCGCAGAAGAACCGGTTTGGTCCCACCGACGAAGTCGGTTGCTTCGAGATGACCGGCGACGGCATCGCCGAAGTCGCCGACCCTAGCGGTCTGTTTCTCAGTCGCGGGCGCCAATCCGTGAGTGGGACCTGCGTCATGGTCGCGGTGGAAGGCAAGCGGTCGCTGCCCGTGGAGGTCCAGGCGCTCATCGTCCCCACCAACGCGCCACAACCGAGGCGCGTCGTCAATGGTGTCGATTCGTCTCGCGTCGCCATGCTTCTCGCGGTACTCGAGCGGAGGGCGGATCTGGCCTTCAGCGCGTACGACGTCTACGTGTCCACCGTCGGCGGTATCCGCGTCACCGAGCCGGGCGCCGACTTCGCGATCGCCCTCGCACTGGCGAGCGCCCACAAGGACACACCGTTACCTGGAACGCTCGCCGCAATCGGGGAAATCAGCCTCGCTGGCGAGATCCGGCCCGTCTCCAATGCGAAGCAGCGAGTCGCTGAGGCGAGGCGGCTCGGGTTTGACACGGTGCTGGATGCCGAACTCGGCCAGGTGAAGGATGCAATAGCGGTGGCGTTCCCCACGAAGTCCGCTCGCGTGGCCGAGGTGCCTGAGTTCTGACACCGCCGACGAGAGACGATCGCCTCGCGACCTCCTCAGGCAACCTTTACGCGGGCCGAAACTAATTCAGAATAAACTGCACGTCGTTCGACTTGAGAGTACCGAGAGTGATGTTCAGGTGGTAACTCGCCCCACCCGCCGGCACCTTGGCCCTGGTTGTGCCACACGTCGTCGCCGATGAACGTGTCCGGTCCCACGTGATCGGGGCAGTGGACTTGGGGTCATTCGGCTGCAGAATCACAGGAGCATCGGTGGGAGCCGTTTGGCAGTCTTTCGAATCCCAGTACAGTTCGTTGCCACTGGTGATGCGGTAATCCTGCTGGGTCGTCCCGGCATTGATCGTGCAAGCCACAGCACCCTTGTTGGTGAGGGTGAGCGTGATCTGCGGCATTTCGCCCGCCGCATAGATTGGCTTGTCTGTCGCCGCGAGCACATCGACAACTCCAGGTGCGCACGCGTCATTGGGGTTCGCCGGAGCAGCTGATGTTGGCGGCGTCGTCCCCTTCACGTTGGTCGGCGTCGCAGGCCCGCTTTTGGGCTGGAAGAAAATGAGCAACACGATGATGATGACAGCAAGCACGGCCAGTCCGACGACTATTCGGCGTCGCCAGTACACGGTGCTCGGCTGGGGGCCGACGGGATTTCGGAACGTCGACATGCCCTAAGGGTAGATGCCGGGCTCGCGTATCCGGTGTCGCCCGACGGCGTGCCGCTAGTTGAGGTGTTTGATCATGCGCGAATTGCCCAGAGTGTTGGGTTTTACTCGCGCCAGATCGAGGAATTCCGCGACGCCCTCATCCGGCGAACGTACAAGTTCCGAATACACGCCCGGGTCGATGGAATCCTCGCTCATATGCTCGAAACCGTGGCGCTCGAAGAACTCCACCTCGAATGTGAGACAGAACAGGCGGCTGAGCCCGAGTGAACGCGCATCGGTTTCAAGCTGCGACAGTAGCGAGTGACCCACGCCGCGGTGCAGCCAATTCGGGGAGACCGCGAGCGTGCGCACCTCGGCGAGGTCCTCCCACATCACGTGCAACGCGCCGCAGCCGATTGGATTCCCGTCGCCGTCCTCGGCGACCCGAAATTCCTGGATCGCTTCGAAGAACACGACAGTTTCCTTGCCAAGCAAGATGCGCCGCTGCACGAGCGGCCCGACCAGGTCGCGGATGAACCACACGTCGCTCGTGCGCGCAGGCCGCACGCGATGTGCCGCTTCACTCATACTTCCTGACCCATCTCAAGGAGAAACTGGCATCCGGTAGTCAGTTGCCGGTCGAAACCAGCCTACCCAGTCAGAAACTCCTTGAGACGGGTTCGTGCGCGCGAAGGTGGAGCGAGGATGGAACCACGGCGACGACGGTGGAGCACCAGCGACGGCCGACGGCCGAGGGCCGAGCAGGTCACTTGCCGACTTCGGCGGCTTCTAGTTCATCGATCTTCTCTCGGCCGAGCTGGCGGCTTGTGGTGAACACGAACTTGCTGTCGACGAAGTCGACGCTCACGTGGTCACCCGCAGTGAGTTCACCCTGAAGGATGCGCTCGCTCAGGCGATCTTCGACCTCGCGCTGCATCGCACGACGCAGCGGCCGTGCGCCCAACGCAGGGTCGAACCCGATGTCGATGAGCCGCTCCTTGGCTGCCTCGGTGAGGTCGACCGTGAGGTCGCGATCCAGCATCCGTTCGGCGAGACGCTTCGTGAACAGCCCCACGATCTGGAGGAGTTCCGGCTTGTTGAGCTGCGGGAACACGATCGTCTCGTCGACACGGTTCAGGAACTCGGGCTTGAAGTGCTTCTTGAGTTCCTCGACGACCTTGCCGCGCATGCGCTCGTAGTCCGACGCCGTGTTGCCCTCGACCTGGAAGCCGACCGGGCCACCGGTGATGTCCTTCGTGCCGAGGTTGGTGGTCATGATGATCACGGTGTTCTTGAAGTCGACTACGCGACCCTGGCCATCCGTCAACCGGCCCTCTTCCAGAATTTGGAGGAGCGAGTTGAAGATGTCGGGGTGGGCCTTCTCGATCTCGTCGAACAGTACGACGCTGAACGGCTTGCGGCGCACCTTCTCGGTGAGCTGGC
>JBDTCD010000171.1:0-5331 GCA_039923755.1 Terrimesophilobacter sp.
GATGTGCCTCAGGTCATCCAGATAACCGGCAAGCACGAGATCGGCGAGCTCCTCAGCCGGTAGGACAGCGCCATGGAGCAGCAACGACGTGGCGGTGGGAACGGGCAACGACTCCGCGGGGATGGTGAGATTCACTCCTGCACCCACGACGACAGAGGCGGCATCCGGCAACAACTCCGAGAGGACCCCAGAAACCTTCCTCCCATCGATGAGCACGTCATTGGGCCACTTGAGCGAGACCGAATGCTTGGGCACGAACCGGCTGAGCGCGCTCGACATGGCGAAACCGGAGGCGAGCGGAATCCAGCCGTAACGATCCTTCGGAAGGTGGTGGTGCTGCGGGTGGAGGAGAACCGACGCCGCGAGGGAAGTTCCGGGCGGCGCATCCCATGTTCGGCCAAGGCGCCCTTTGCCAGCTGTCTGGTTCAACGTCACGACAACGGTGAATTCGGGGAGCTCCTCTGCGACCGCTAGGGAGACCAGTTCATCGTTCGTCGTGGCGACCGCGGCGAGCGCGATCAGTCGCGCAGCCCGATCGCGGGAGAGGGGAAAGTCCATCTGACAAGGCTACGGCGGCTTTCGACCAATAGACGAGACAGAGTGGAACGAGTACCCTGTGAGCCATTGGTCAACCGAGATTTGGTCGGCACTCCCGTTTCACTGCCAAGGAGGCTTTCAATGAGCAACAAAAGCGACGTGCGGCCCACGAACTCTTTGAGCGTCGAAATGAACGCGCTCAACTCCATTGATGAGAGTGAACGAAAGGGGACACCGGTCAGCCTGTTCTGGCCTTGGTTTGCCGCGAATGTTTCCGTACTCGGGGTGAGCTATGGTTCGTTCCTGTTGGGGTTCGGAATCTCCTTCTGGCAGGCGACAATCGTCGCAATAGTCGGAGTTGTCGTGTCATTCCTGTTTTGTGGGTTCATTTCTCTCGCGGGTAAGCGTGGCTCTGCCCCGACGTTGACGCTGAGCCGCGCCGCATTCGGCGTGCTGGGGAACAGGCTCCCTTCCTTTATCGCCTGGCTCATCACGGTCGGATGGGAGACGGTGCTCGCCTCGTTGGCTGTGTTGGCAACAGCCACAGTTTTCAAGGAGCTCGGGGCAGACGGCGGGACTGTGACTCAGGTGATCGCTCTCATCGTGATCGTAGTTCTCATCGTCGGAGGGGGGATATTCGGATTCAACCTGATCATGAAAATGCAGGTGGTGATCACGATCGTGACCGGCATCTTGACGATCATCTACATAGTTCTCGTTTTCCATTACATCGATTTCGCCACTGTCGCGGCAATCCCAAGTGGCGGCATCGAGCAGATCATCGGCGGATTCGTGTTCATGATGACTGGGTTCGGTCTTGGTTGGGTACAGGCCGCCGCGGACTATTCGCGTTACCTTCCCAGAACGTCCTCCAGCCGCGGGGTAATTGGGTGGACTACCTTTGGAGCGGCGCTCGCACCGGTCATCCTCGTCGTGTTCGGGCTCCTGCTCGCGGGATCGTCGCCAGCGCTGAACAAAGCAATAGCAAATGACCCGATAGGCGCACTCACGAGCATTCTTCCCACCTGGTTCCTGATCCCCTTTGCCGTGGTTGCCGTACTTGGTCTCATCGGTGGGGCTGTTCTCGACATCTACTCTTCAGGGATCGCGCTGCTGAGCGCCGGCGTGAGAATTCCTCGCCCCGTTGCTGCCGCCATCGACGGTGTCATCATGATTATCGGCACCATCTACATTGTCTTCTTTGCGGGCAGTTTCATCGGCCCCTTCCAGGGGTTCCTCATCACGCTCGGTGTGCCTATTGCCGCCTGGTGCGGTATTTTCCTCGCGGACATGACGCTTCGCCGCAAGGACTATGCGGATAAGGACCTGTTCAACTCCAGGGGCCGCTACGGTGCAGCGAACTGGCTTGCAATCGTGACGCTTGTGGTGGGAACTTTCCTCGGGTGGGGTCTAGTCGTGAACCCATATGGGCTCGACTGGCTCAACTGGCAGGGCTATCTACTTGATCCGTTCGGCCTTGGTGGGCGTGCCGGCACGTGGGGCGCTGCAAATCTGGGGGTGCTCGTTGCCCTCGTCGTCGGTTACCTCGCGATTGTTTTGTTCGGTCGCGGCACGGTGAGGCGTCAGGACGCTGCGCACGTTGACCAGTTGGCGGAGTCGGAGGCCCAATGAAATCGGCGGTGCGGCCGATGACCGGCGACACCCCGTGGCTGGTCGTCATCGACATGCAAGTCATCTTCGGCGATCGGGACAGTGACTGGTGCACACCGGACTTCGACAAGATCACTCCGGCCGTCCATCGCCTGATCGATGCGTTCGGTGAACGGGTCATCTACACCCGCTTCATTGCTCCGGAGTCACCCGAGGGCGCATGGGTGCCGTATTACAAACTCTGGCCCTTTGCTCTCAATGCGGGGCACCTCAATGACATGGCTGCAGCGTTTGACACCACGGGCCATGCCGTTATTGACTGCCCCACCTTCGGCAAATGGGGGCAGGAACTTGAGGCCGCGATGGGCGGGAGCCACGAGATGGTGCTCGTGGGGGTATCCACAGATTGCTGCGTGATATCCACGGCCATCCCCGCCGCGGATGCTGGTGTACACGTGCGTGTCGTCTCGGATGCGTGCGCGGGTTTAAGCCGGGAAGACCACCAGCGTGCGCTCGACACGATGGCGCTGTTCGGCCCGCTCATCGAGGTCACGACGGTCGACGAAGTCCTCGAGAGCGTCCCGTGATCGGTGGTGCGATCGATGTTTGACAAGCGGATCGATCGTGCGCGTGCCACTCTCTGGGGTCTGGCGATCGGCGACGCTTTGGGGATGCCGACACAGATGCTTTCCCACGACGAGGTGATGAGCGAATTCGGCGCACTGAATGGTTTCCGACCGGCGGCGCTGGATCACCCGATTGCTGCAGGTATGCGTGCAGGTGCTGTAACCGACGACACCGAACAGGCTGTGCTGCTGGCACAGCAACTGATTTCGGGCGCCGGACATGTTGACGCGATCACCTTCGCTCACGCACTCATCTCGTGGGAAGACGCGATGCGTGAGCGCGGCTCCCTTGACCTGCTCGGACCCTCGACGAAGTCCGCACTGGCGGCGGTCATTCTGGGAACGCCCGTTCAGGAGGCAGGTCGGTTCGGCGCTACGAATGGTGCCGCGATGCGAATTGCACCGGTCGGCATCGCCGTCGACTTGCACAGTCTCACGGCCCTCGTCGACAGGGTCGTCGAAGCGAGTTTTGTCACCCATAACACTGGCGTCGCGATTGCGGGCGCATGTGCGATCGCGGCAGCGGTGAGCGCTGGCATCGACGGCGCCGACGTCACCCACGCGACTGGGCTGGCCGTCGACGCCGCACGAGTCGGTGAAAACCGCGGTCACTGGGTTGCCGCAGCGAGCGTATCCCACCGCATGGAACTCGCAACTTCCTTGGCGGACCCCAACTCACCCGACGACTCGTTGCGCCGTATCCGAGAACTTATCGGTACGAGCCTGGCGACTCAGGAATCGGTCCCCGCCGCGTTCGGGATTCTCGCTGTGTTCCCGAACGATCCCTGGTCGGCGTGCACTGCAGCAGCCACTCAGGGCGGTGACAGCGATACGATCGCCGCCATGGTTGGAGCCATCGCGGGAGCGTGCCATGGAATGTCCGGGTTCCCGCGCGACGCGCTCGATACCATCGCCTTCGTAAACGGCGACCTCGCCCTCGCCCTCGATGATCTCGCCGATCAATTGCTCGCTCTTCGATGTGGTCGCTCGTGATCATTGAGTCCAGAAAACACCCGCGGGTGAGTGCGGCCACGTGAGCGCTCGGCTGATCTGCCTCGGGAATGTCATCGTCGATGTCACGGCGAGTGTTCCTGCACTCCCCGTCCGAGGTGGGGACGTCATCGCTCACTCCGGTGCAATGCTCACCGGCGGATCGGGATTCAATGTGATGGTCGCCGCCAGCAGGCTGGGGATCCATTCCGTTTACGCAGGAACGCACGGGTCGGGACCGGCCGGTGAACTTGCACGAAGCGCCTTGGCCAATGAAGGGATCGAGTGCCTCTATGATCCGGAGATGAACCTAGACACCGGGTGGGATATAGCTATTACCGACGCCGGCGCTGAGCGAACTTTCGTGACGGTCGTCGGCGCCGAGGCATCACTGACTGCCGAGCACCTTGCACGAGTGACCTCTCAGCCCGGTGATGCGGTCTACGTGTCCGGATACGGCCTGCTTGCGGAACCGAATTGTTCGGCAATTCTGGGTTGGCTCGAGAACCTTCCCCCGGAGGTGATGGTGGTGACAGATCCCGGGCCGCTGGCGGTCGATCTCGCCAGCGACACCCTCGAGCGCGCGTGGGCAGCGACGACGTGGTGGAGCGGCAATCTCCAAGAGGCCCAGCACTTGACCAATAGAAGCGACCCTGCAGACGCCGCCGGAGTACTCGGGGCTCGAAATATGGGTGTTGTCGTGCGGCTAGGCCATGAGGGTTGCCTGGTACTTGCTCCGGGAGACGAACCCGTGTCGGTGCCAGGGTTCGATGTGGAGGCAATCGATAGCAACGGTGCCGGGGACGCGCATGTCGGCGCGTTCCTCGCGAGCCTCCTGCTGGGTTACTCCCCCGCAAATGCGGCCTGGCGCGCAAACGGTGCCGCCGCCATCTCCGTGACTCGATCTGGCCCCGCCAGTAGCCCCGACTCCGCAGAACTTGACCGCTTCCTCTCACACCGGGCGGTAAAGTGACAGGCGTGACCGCCGACGACACCACTGAGCCAGATCTCTATACGACAGCAGGTAAGCTCGCTGATCTCAAGCGCCGCTACCATGAGGCCGTAACGGCCAGCGGCGAGGCCGCGATCGAGAAGCAACATGCGCGCGGCAAGAAGACCGCACGCGAACGCATCGAGAAGTTACTCGATCACGGTTCCTTCGTGGAGCTCGACGAGTTCGTCCGCCACCGCACCCACGCGTTCGGCATGGACAAGTCCCGACCATACGGCGACTCCGTGGTGACCGGCACCGGCACGATCCACGGTCGTCAGGTCGCGGTGTACGCGCAGGACTTCACGATCTTCGGTGGCTCCCTCGGCGAAGTTGCCGGCGAGAAGATCATCAAGGTCATGGAACTCGCCATGAAGACCGGTGTACCGATCATCGGGATGCTGGACTCCGGCGGTGCTCGCATCCAGGAGGGCGTCGTCGCGCTCGGAAAGTACGGCGAGATCTTCCGGCTCAACACCAGGGCATCCGGGGTCATTCCGCAGATTTCCATCATCATGGGCCCGGCCGCGGGTGGTGCCGTGTACTCCCCCGCGCTCACCGACTTCGTGATCATGG
>JBDTCD010000172.1:0-7016 GCA_039923755.1 Terrimesophilobacter sp.
CCTCGTAGTTCAGGATCGCGTTGCGGGACTTTGCGATAACTTCGATCGGGGCTCGGAGTCCATCCCATACCCACGGATAGACGAGCCATCCGACGATCGCTCCAAGGAGTACGCCAATAGCAATCCGAAATAATCTCTTGCGAAGCTCAATGAGGTGCTGCCCAAGCGACATCCGGCGATCGCGGTTCGCGCCTCGCTTCTCACGGGCGGCCATCGGTACTACGACTTGGGCGTTGACTGCGAATCGTCGGTGGTGTCCTTCGCCTTGTCATCGGAGTCGGAATCGGACGACTTCATCTCACTGCGGAAGATTTTCATGGACTGTCCGACGCTCTTGGCAAGGCCCGGAAGCTTTGTCGCGCCGAAAAGCAACACGACGACAACCAAAATGATTAGTGCGTGCCAACCTGTGAATCCTGAAAACATCAGCAACATCCTCTACATCGTCGGTGCCGTTCGAAACAGTTTAGCCGGGTGGAGAGTAACTGACTGTTAGCGAACTCCCCTGTCCATCACTCGTCATACTGCCGCAGCCCTGCTGAAGCCCAGTCGGCGACAAGTTCCCGTGCCTCGCGAGGATTCATGACGGTGAGGAGTCCCGGCATTCCGCTCACCAAACGTGCGACGACCTGGAGGGAGGACACGCGAATCTTCGCCCGCACGAACCCTCGCGAATCGGCCGCGGTGATCACCTCCGGTTGGAAATCGGCGATGAGGGTAAGCGCAGCTGGGGCAATGGACAATTCGACCTCGACATCGTCGGGGGAACCTTCGAACAGCGTGTCGGGAAGGGTGAGGTCTTCCGGCCGGTAGCTGATGTCATCCGTGGTGAGTGTCAAATTACCCATCCGGTCGAGTCGGAAGGTGCGAAGCGCCGTGCGGAGGTGGCACCATCCCCGAAGGTACCAATCGGCATCCACCGATTCGACGCGAAGCGGGTCGACCTTGCGCTCTTCCCTGACCCCGTGCGAATTCAGGTACTCGAATTTCACCTGGCGGCCGGTCGCGACGGCGTCGCGGATCACCGCGAGGCTGGCGTCGGTGTCGACCGCGTCGACTGCGACGGCGCTTGGTGTCGCGGATGCGCCCCGGGAAAGTTTTGCCATCAATTTCGAAACGGCGCCGCGATCCGCGTTCTCGGGAAGGGCTGAAAGGTATTGGAGCCCGGCGATGAGCGCCGCAGCTTCTCTCCCCGAAAAGCGAGGTGATTCGTCGATCGCGACCATGTTGGTGAGCACGATCTGGTCGTTGTCCTCGAAGTCATCCCACGCGATGTCGAAGAGGTCATCGTGCTGGTACGTCGCAGTGTCGCCGGGAATGCCCGATACGGCGATGAGCCGGACGGCCTCGCGAACCTGCTCATCACTTACTCCGAACTGCAGCGCTGCATCCTTCACGGAAACGCGATCGTGATCCATCAGATACGGAACCAGCGCCAACAGGAAGGTGAGTTTGTCACGTGCCTGCAACGGGGTTCGTGGGTCAGACATCTGCAACCCCGCTCCCCTCTGTGCGATGAGTATCGGCGATCATGCTCAATCGATTCCGAACGGCAGTGACAAGTTCAGGAGGTGAGCGTACGTAAATTTCGGGACCATACCCGGCGAGCTCGTCCGCGAGGATATCGACGTCGACATAATGAAGGAATAGTCCACCGTCGGCCGTGCTGCTGGCACCGCGCTGTTTTCTCAACCGGGTATCGGCATCCGTTGCCGGCTCGACATGGATCTCCGCACGATGCTTCGACAACACCGTGTTCAATTCCCGAAGGCCAAGCTCCGCCTCGTCCTGGTTCGACGCCGGAACAGTTTTTCCCGTAGTCGTGACCTGGCTGATGATTCTCCTGAGCAGAAAGGTCCTGCGCTGTCCGCTCTCCGGCTCCAAGGCTGTGCAATGCCAACGCCCCTGGAACTGGATGAGAGCCAGAGGTGCAACCGTCCGCACCATGGCCTCTGAGTCCCCGGGTTTAAGGTAGCTGAACTGGACGACCTGGTGTTTATCGATGGCCGCCGACAGGGGCTCGAAGGAGTGTTCCCTGACCCGGAGGCGCGGCGTATAAGCAAGCACCGGGTCGATCGTCTGGACGTCAAGTGCTTTGAGTTTCATGATGGCGCGGCGCGACTCCCCAGAAAGCGACCCTTCGCGCCACACCATGGCGGCGAGCCCAAGCAGTGCCGTCTCCTCTGCAGAGAAGGTGATGTCCCGCGGAAGCTCGTACTCTCCCCGAGGAATGCGATAGCGAAGGTTCTGGTTGTTTCCCGGCTGATCCGGCGATTCGATGGTCTCGAGTGGAACGCCGAGCTCGCGGATGTCATCTTTATCACGCTCGAACTGCCGCTCAAGGTTCGCGTTGTTACCGTTCTGCGAATAGCGCTGGCTGTAGCCATGCACCGTCGACAGGATCTGGTTCTTGGTGAGACCGTGATCGGTCGCAAGCAGTGCGAGCACAAGGCTGAACAGCCGTTCCTCGACGGGAACACGGTGCCCCGGTGTCGCTGCCACGCTACTTGGCGAGTCCCAGTATGTCCACGACGTAGACGAGAGTCGAGCCTGACGGGACGCCGCTGCTTCCGTTAGACCCGTAGCCATCGCCGGGTGGAATGACAATCAAGACCTGGGAGCCGATGCGTTGCCCGACGAGTCCACGGACAAATCCCTTCGTGACGGTCGCTGATGGCGTCAACGCGAGGACTTTCGCCTGCCCGTCGGTCCACGTCGAATCGAAGACGCTGCTGTCCGACCACAGGATGGCCGTGTATTTGACCACGATGGGATCACCCTCGGCAAGCTTCTTCCCGTTCGCCTCCCGCAGCACGTTCACGCGCAGGGAGCTGGGCGGTGCCTCCTTCGGGATGGTGATCCCGGGTGCGCCGTTCGGTGCTGTGACGACGGAGGGCATTCCGGCCTGCGGTATCTGCGGAGTTCCGTATGCCTTCCCCGGGAACGCCTTGATTACGTCGATGACGAAGACGAAGGAGTCGGAAACTTTGCTGGGGTCCTGCCCGGCGCCAGCGGCGTTGGTCGCGATAGCGACTCGGGACCCCACCGTTGCGCACTCCAGCCCCACCGTGACGGCCGGTGTAGGCGACTCCCCCAGGGTCAACATCTGTCCTGGTCCGGTGTAGTCGCCCTGACTCGCCACCTGGCCGGTTGTCCCGTTCAGGAGCGTGTACTTGATGACGGCGACGTCACCAGCGGCAAGCGCATGGCCCTTGCCGGCGATGATGTCGGAGCGTTCGACCTTCTTCGTGACAACCGGTGTTGGGAAGTTGACCGTGGGGATCGCACCGAACTTGCCGGTCGCTGTGACCACGCTCGAGGCATCCCCCGACCGTACGGTCGAGTCGCAGGACTGGGAGAAGGGTACCGTCGCACACGAGCTCAAGCTCGCAACGATTCCGGCAGCCAGAAGCAGCACGGGAAGAGTGCGCAAGGATCCTCGATTCATGGTTCAGGCAACGCAGACAATTCTAAGCGGATCCCCCCGGCGCTCCATCATCCGCCAGCGCACGTCGCGCTCCGGTCTCCGCCTGGCGGGCTGCTTTCCGGGCCCGCTTGTCGCTTGCTTGCGGTTGGCCGAGTGCCCCGGGGGTCCAGGCTTCGACATCCTCATCCGAATAATCCGGCTTCGCTTTCCGTTTGAGCTGGGGAAGCACCGTGTTCGGAGCGAGTCGTCTGGCTGAGATGAGGAACCCGGTGTGAGCAACCATCCTGTGGTCTGGCCGAACCGCGAGCCCCTCCACGTGCCAGCCGCGGATCATGGTCTCCGAAGACTCGGGTTCAGTGAAGTCGCCCATATCGCGGATGCCTTCGGCGACGCGCGACAACTGGGTCGCCGTAGCGACATAACAGACTAGGACCCCGCCTGGCGCAAGAGCATTCGCGACGGCATCCAGGCATTCCCATGGCGCGAGCATGTCGAGCACGATGCGATCCACGCTGCCTGACTGGACGGCCGCGCCCAGGTCGAGCGCGAGATCCCCGATCCTCACCGCCCAGTTTTCGGGCTCCGCACCCAGGAATGCCGTGACATTTCCCCGCGCAATACGAGCGAACTCGTCCCGGCGTTCGAAGGACAGGAGTGTGCCCTGAGGACCAATCGCGCGCAGAAGGCTGAGCGACAGCGCCCCAGAACCGACCCCGGCCTCGACCACGCGGGCACCTGGGAAGATGTCCCCGACCAGGAGGATCTGTGCCGCATCCTTCGGGTACACGATCGCGGCACCCCGTGGCATGGACATCACGAAGTCGCGCAGGAGGGGGCGCAAAGCGAGATACTCGTCGCCGACAGTGCTCACGACGACTGAGCCGTCGGGCACGCCGATCACGGAACTATGAGGCAGGATTCCACGGTGGGTGTGGAATTCTCCACCAATTTCGAGTGTGATCGTGTTGAGCCGTCCGCGGGGTCCGGTGAGCTGCACGCGGTCTCCGGCTCGGAACGGTCCCCGCATGGAACGCGCGGCATCCGTCGTCATGTCACTGCCTCACTGTCGGCATTGCGTCCCGCGTGCTCAAGCGTGATGTCGCGCAGATCGTCCACTGTTCGCCCCGCAAGGCTCGTCCATAACGTGTACGACTCCGATTTCGGCAGCGGGACGTGTGCTGGAACACCGACAGCTGCAG
The DNA here is from genome assembly GCA_039923755.1 of Terrimesophilobacter sp. GTDB lineage: Bacteria > Actinomycetota > Actinomycetes > Actinomycetales > Microbacteriaceae > Terrimesophilobacter. Next base: position 4,627 of record JBDTCD010000172.1, read on the forward strand.
CCCCCGACGCGACCGCGGAAGCAAGGCCAGGAATCGAATCCTCGATGGCAATGCAGGTTTTAATGTCAACCCCCAGGAGTTCTGCGGCGCGCAGGTAAGGCTCCGGATGCGGTTTCGGGTGGCCTACGTCCTCCCCCGAAACGATGATGTCAAAGAGTGGAATTTCGAATGCGTACGCAATGTGTTCGGCGAGCGGACGCATCGACATGGTGACAAGTGCCGTGGGAATGCGCTCGTCCCGCACCGAACGCACGAGGTCGAGTGCGCCGGGTCTCCACGGAATCTCGCCCATTGCCTGATCGAGCACTCGTTGGGTGAGGTGCGCGATGATGCCGTCGATGGAGAGGGCGACGCCCCGCGATTGCATGATGGCTGCCGATACGGCAAGCCCGGAACCGACGAGCCCGAGTCCATCCTCTGCGCTCCACTCGCCACCGAAGGAGCGCACGAGTTCATTCTCTGCGGTCATCCAATACGGCTCCGTGTCGACGAGGGTACCGTCCATGTCGAGGAGGACTGCGGCAGGAATATGACGGCTCACGACATCCGAGTCTACGGTGGAGTGCCTGCACGACGTCCCCGCCCGCTGACACCTATCCTTGACTGGGAGGTGAAACATGGCTGAGGCAACCGGAGCGCTGACGGGCCGGATACTTGTGGTCGCCTTCGAGGGGTGGAACGACGCCGGCGAGGCGGCAACCGGGGTGGTGAAGACCCTGCGAGATTCGCTCGGTGTTCGTGTCGTCGCAGAGGTCGACTCTGAAAGCTACTTCGACTTCCAGTTCAATCGGCCACTCGCCACGACCGGTGACGATGGCAACCGGGTACTCGTGTGGCCGACGGTCACGCTGTATGGTCCGGAACATCCTGAAGCCATCGATGCAGTCACTCCCAGCATCTATTTGCTGCTGGGTACCGAGCCGGCACGAAGTTGGAGGAGTTTCACCAGGGAGATCATGGATGTCGTGCACGAATGCGGCATCACGGTGATCGTGATGCTCGGCGCTATGCTCGCGGATGTGCCGCACACCAGGCCCATCTCGATTTTCGTCAGTAGTGAGAATCCGCGAATCAGATCCGAGTTCAGTGTGGAGAGAAGCACATACGAGGGCCCGGTCGGTATCCTGTCCGTGATCGCCGCCGCGGCAGAGGAAGCGGGAATTCCCACACTGTCCATCTGGGCATCCGTTCCGCACTACGTTCACAATGCGCCATCGCCCAAGGCCACGCTTGCGCTGATCGAGCGTCTCGAGGAATTGATCGCGGTTGTCGTCCCGCGCGGCGACCTCGCCGATGAATCGTCGGCATGGGAAGACGGAATCAACGCGCTCGCCGAAGACGATGAAGACATGGCGACCTACATTGCCCAATTGGAGCGCGCACGGGACACCGTGGACTCGCCGGAGGCCAGCGGCGACGCGATCGCTGAGGAGTTCGAACGCTACCTGCGCAAGCGCGACGGCAAAGCAGACGGTCGCGATCGGACCTAGCGTGTCGCGCCGTGCCTGCGGCGATACCGATCAGGCAGGGGCGAGCGAGATACCCAACAGCGCATCGATTGCATGATGGTCACTCGCGCTCAAGGGAACGCCAGCGCTTACTCGGGCATCGATTCTGGCCAGCGCCTCCGGTGTGTTCAGATCTGCGGCAAGCGCCCTTCGAAGCTCGTTCAGCAAACCGCTATCGCCTTCATCGTTGGCGTCGTAGTGTACCGTCCAGTTGTGCAGGCGGGAGGTCGCGCGGGTGAGGTCTTCATCGGTCCACTCCCAGTCGGAGCGGTAGTGATGGTCGAGGAGGGCGAGCCTGATGGCGCGCGGATCCACGCCATCCGCAACCAGATTCGACACGAGCACGAGATTACCGAGGGATTTGCTCATCTTCTCGCCTTGGAAGGCGACCATGCCTGCGTGAGTATAGCTGTGCGCCCAGTTTTGCCCGCTCAGGGCCGCTGAATGGGCCGCACTCATCTCGTGGTGTGGGAACACGAGGTCTGAGCCGCCGCCGTTCAAGGTGATCGGTGCGTTCAGGTGGAGCGAGCCGATGACGGAACACTCGATGTGCCAACCTGGCCTGCCGCGTCCAACAGGTGAATCCCACGCGGGCTCGCCTGTTCGTTCGGAGCGCCAAAGCAGCGGATCGAGCGGGTCTCGTTTTCCTGGGCGTTCCGGATCTCCGCCACGTTCCGCAGACAGCTGGAGCATGGTGGCGCGCTCGAGTCGGCTCTCCTGCCCCAGGTACCACGGAGTGAGCTCCTCCCCCGCCGCGATGTCGAAGTAAAGGTCAGGCTCGCCATCGGGTGTGTCTACCCAATAGGCGAATCCGTCGTCGAGGAGGCGGGCACAGGCGGCCCCGATCTGGTCAACGGTCTCGACAACCCCGACGTAGTGCGC